>JAFDAW010000374.1 GCA_019313605.1 Deltaproteobacteria bacterium | reverse complement strand
CCTAGGTAGAAGTCGCGCCCGCTCAGCGTCACAACCGCCTGTCCGGACGGCTTGTGGTGGCGGTACTTCGGGATTCTGCGGCGTTGGCTCATGGCGGATTTCCTCCGTCGAGCAGCCGAAACCGGTAACTAGTTCGAGTTGCCCGTAACGCGAATCGGCCGTTGGCCAACGCACGCGGGAGGGAATCGGCGATTCCGCATCGACGCGGAATTAAGTCGGCGGCCTCCGGACAATCTGAGGTGACGAAACCAACGATTGCTGAGGAGGCCGCCGATGCGTTGCAAGATCGACCGTCAGGAAGCGCTCGAGTTCGAACCGTCCAACCTGAAGGTGACGAACGAATACTACCGCCGGTACGAGACAATCTCGCGGCTGCTCGACGAGAGCCCGGCGATTCTGGACCGGATTCACCGCGACCTGCTTGGCGCGCTCGCGGAGGAGCGCCAGCGCAACCGCGCCTTTCTCTACACGTCGGACAACGTGCTGCGGATCCTCGTCGCGCAAATCTGCGAGGGAGAGTCGCTGCGCGGGATCGTCGTGCGCGTTGACGACAGCTGGGGGTTGCGGCGATTCGCGCGCATCCACCACGGCCCGATGATGGACTACTCGACGCTGTGTCGGCTCAAGAACGCGATCCGGCCTAAGACGTGGAACGAGGTCAACGAGCTGCTGACGGAATCCGCCATCGAAACGGAGAGCATTGTCGGCGACGAGTTGCGCCTCGACACGACGGCCGTCGAGACCAACATCCACTTCCCGACGGACTCGACGCTGCTGTGGGACACCTACCGCGTGGTTGGGCGGCTGGTGAAGCGGGCGCGGGAGATCGACCCCGAAGCCGTCGGCACGCGGCGACTCCAGGCACGCAAGGCGAAGCGGCTGGCGGTCGCGATCGCACGGCGTACACGGCGTCAGCGGCGCAAGCCCGATGACGAGAAACACGCGTATGCAGCTCTTTTCGGCCTTGTGGATGCGCTATTGACCTGGGCGGCCGAGGTTTGCGCGGAGCTGGACCGTGCGCTCAAAGACGATCTCTACGAGTCGGTGCGCGTCACCGCGATCCAAGCCGTTGCGCGCGACCTGGCGCACTTTCTTCCGCTGGGTCAGCGCGTCCTGGACCAGGCACGCCGTCGAATCGAGCACGGCGAAAAGGTGCCGTCGTCGGAGAAGCTGTACAGCCTCTTCGAGCCGGAGACGCAGCTGCTGGTCCGCGGCAAGGCGCATCGCCACATCGAATTCGGGCACATGGTGCTGCTCGAGCAGGTGCGCGGCAACTTCATCACCGGCTACGAAGTCTTTGCGAAAAAGACCATGGAGGCAAGCACGGTCGATCCGGTACTCGGACGCCACGAGCGGCGCTTCGGGAGCCCGCCGCGGGCGCTGGCGGCGGACAAGGCGTTTTACGAGAGCATGCCGAAGCTGCGCGAAATCGAGCAGCGCGTCGAGGTCGTCGCCATCGGCAAGATGGGCCGTCGCACCGATGCGGAGCGCGAGCGCGAAGAGACCGCGTCGTACAAGTACGCCCAGCGCTTCCGCGCCGGCATCGAGGGCACGATCGGATTCGTCAAGCGCTGCCTGCGCCTAGCGCGCTGCTTCAACAAGAGCTACGACCACTTCGTCGCGACCGTTGGTGCAACCGTTTTTGCGCACAACCTCGTCGTGCTCGCGCGGGGGTATGGATGACGCGCGTCTCAGCTAAGCCGACAAACCGGGGGCAGCAGGGCGTGACCGCACCGGTGTCGCCGCACGACGACCGCATGCACCCGGTTTTCGCACCGGATCGTGCAGAACCCGCCCGCGCAGCCTTCCTCGGCGATTTCGCCGCCTGCGGTCGCTGACATCCCCAACCCCTTAGCGCCCGACGGTGCCGATCAAAGGCCTACAGGCAACGGGGACTAACTACCGTTTTCCGCCCGACCGTTAAGCCGCACTGCCAACGCTGGCAGGTGCGCGTGTCCACGCGCTCAGCCCCTTCACATTAGCCGCGCGCAAGGACGGTTTTCGTCGGTTGACTCGCGCGCATCCACCTCAGGAAGAGATGGAGCCCCGGGTCGGATTTGAACCGACGACCCCCGCTTTACGAAGGCGCGGGCCAGCCGTCTGCCGCATGGCGCCAAACCAACTTTCTCTGCGAACCGTCACCAATCCTGTCGCTCCTGTACGGTATATGTTAGGTATGGTAATCGGCACCGTGGATCGCTTCAGCGATGTGGATCACAGCGCGGCGGAACGCGAAGCGCAGGTCCTCGATCGCGCGGCGGTTCGC
>JAFDAW010000373.1 GCA_019313605.1 Deltaproteobacteria bacterium | reverse complement strand
GTCGCCTTCTTCTTCGCTTCTGCGGATTGAGAGAGGATGCCCTTGGGGAAGTAGAGCCGTCGCCCCCGGTCATTTGGGGGTACCTGTTTCCGTCAACGGGTAGACGAGTGAGAATCTACAACCGACGGTGCAGTACGTCCATCAAATCACCGAAACCAATCGATCGCCAGAAGCGCTGGCACTCGGCGTTGAGGCCCGCGACCCGAACCTCGCAGCGCTCGACACCCCGCTCTTTCACCCAGGCGAGTGCGCGATCGACCAGCCCGCGACCCACGCCGCGGCGCCGCTCGTTCCCGCGCACGATCAAATCCGTGATCTCGGCCCGCCGGACTTCCAGCTGGATCGGGGGGCCGCGGTCGATCCTGACGGTACAAAAGCCCAGCAGGGCGCCATCGCGCTCGCAGACGAAGATCGCCGCCTCGGGGTCGCGGAGGGTCGCAGCGAGCAAGCGATGGATCTCCGCTTCCGCGTTGGGGCGCAGGGCAAAGAGCGGGTCAGCGGACGCGTGATGCTCGCTGAGCGCAATCCAGAGCGCCGCGACCCGATCGAGGTCGCGCGAGTCCGCGCCGCGAATGCGCCCGTCTTCAGTCTCCGTGGCCGTGAACTCCGGCAGCTCGGGTCATGACGAATGTCCCGCGCTGCGTACCGTCTCGCTCGAAATCGCCGCGCAACTGGTGACCCTCGTCTGCGATCGCGCGCGTGGTGTAGATCGTCGCGCCGGCCAGGTCTTCGGCCCGCTCCGATCGCAGCGCGTCTTCTCGCCTGAAGATCGGGCCCTCCGCGGCCGGGTCGACGCGCCAGGATTCGAGGTAGCGGATCGTCGACGCGGACGAGAACGCCTGTTCGGGCGCCGATACCCAGCTCTGCTCGGAACGCCGCAGGGTCACCGACGCCACGCCCCGATCGTTGATCGCGAGGCCGTCCTTGATGTCGGCGAGCTGTTCGACATCGGGCTCCCAATGATGCGGGATCCGGGCGGTGCGATTGCCCCCCTCGTTTTCGAATCTTCCCGTTTCATCGTCGAATACGACGATCGGGTATTCGGTCCAGCGCAGGCGATCGCCCTGCCTCTCGAACACCCAGGCGCGATCTTCCCAGCGCTCTCGATCCACATCCGCTGAAGCGGCGTCTTTGTAGTGCACCAGAACGTGCCACGCGCCAGACAGCTCGGGAGTCTCCGCGCCGGCATCGATCGGACCGAGCATTGCGACGCCCGCCATCAGCGCGACACCGCAAGCGAATCCGAGGAATTCGCCAGCCAGGAGCTCGGCCCAAAGGGTCGAGCTACGCCGCAAAGCGAATCCAAAGGATTCGCCGGCACTCTTTTTTGGAATCAAATGGTCCGCGCAACTTCCGGATAGGTCTTCCATACCGGAACCCCACAGAAGTGAGAGCCTTCGGTGCAACGCGGGCGCACGACTCCCGTGCGCACGAAACACGGCGGCCCGATGTGACGGGCGAGGCTCGGATGCACGACGCCAACCTGTTCGATCTCGTCCATCGACGCCTGCCAGATTTCGCGCTGCGCGTTCAAGCAGGTTCGCATCGTCCACTTGTGAAGCAGATCGATCAATGCACCCGACTCTTCGAAGCGAACTGCAACCGCGTTGGGAAGCACGTAGAGCGCGAGTTCGGGCTCGACACCCTCGGCGAGTAATTGCGCACGCGCGTGCCAGGCTTCACCGGCAGCGTCCATGAAGAGTTGATGGGATTCGGGGTCGTCGCGGATCAACTCCGGCTCGACGACATCGACACTTCCGGGAACGGTTCTCGAAAGGAGAGGGCGCGATCCGGGCACGGTTCTGTGGCGCTGGTCCTGGGAATCCGCGGTGTGCGACAACTTTTTTCGAAACGTGTAGTGGGCGTGCGCGAGGGTTCGCATGATGGGTGCGTGGGTAGAAATGTTCAGGGTGTCGACCCGGTACTTGTTCTTTGCGGGGTCGAGCACGAGTTCCAACGCCGCATCGTCGTCGAGATCGAACCGACCCAGCACGTGGCGAACCGCGTCTGCGATGACCTCCGGTGCCCGCACGCTGTAATCGATCAAGCGCGAACTGCGACCGTTCAGCGATTTATCGAACGACTCGGCTCCCGCCGCGTCACCTACACCGGGCGGAGCGATCTGGCTCTCGACCACCTCCTCGAACTCTCGGGGCGGCTCTCCGATTCGCTCGAAGAAGTCCGCGTCGACGCGCTCGACGGCCGCAATCATGCGGCCCACCACATCGGCGGCTTCCTGCGGCACGTCGCCGACGCGAATCATTCTTCGAAGCCGATGCAGCACGATTCCGGAGACCGTGTAGACCATTGCGGTATGGCATGCGATCGGAATCAC
>JAFDAW010000117.1 GCA_019313605.1 Deltaproteobacteria bacterium | reverse complement strand
AGTCAGCGAGAAGTTCGCCGAACCGCTCGACGATGATGGCATGAACGCACTGCTCGAAGAGCAGTCGAAGCTGCAGGACCAGATCGATGCGGTCGACGCCTGGGAGCTCGACCGTACCCTCGAGGTGGCGATGGACGCGTTGCGCGTTCCGGCGGGTGACGCCGACGTCTCGAATTTGTCGGGTGGCGAGCGCCGCCGCGTGGCGCTGTGCCGCCTGTTGCTGCAAAAGCCCGATTTGCTGCTGCTCGACGAGCCGACCAACCATCTCGATGCCGAATCCGTGGCCTGGCTGGAGCGCTTTCTGCAGGAGTACACGGGAACCGTCGTCGCCGTGACCCACGATCGTTACTTTCTCGACAACGCCGCGGGCTGGATCCTCGAGCTCGATCGCGGGCGCGGTATCCCGTGGAAGGGCAACTACTCCGAGTGGCTCGAGCAAAAACAGCAGCGGCTCGCGACGGAAGAAAAACAAAAGGGCGCGCGCGCCCGCACTCTCGAGCGCGAACTCGAGTGGGTGCGAATGTCGCCGCGCGGCCGCCAGGCCAAAAGCAAGGCGCGCATCAACGCCTATGAAGCACTCGTCGCCGACGAGCAGGCGCGCCTGCCCGAAAGCGTCGAGATCCTGATTCCGCCCGGCCCGCGCCTCGGTGACGTCGTCGTCGAGGCGGACCACGTCAGCAAGAGCTTCGACGACCGCCTCTTGTTCGACGAGCTGAATTTTTCGCTTCCGCGCGGTGGCATCGTCGGTGTGATCGGCGCGAATGGCGCGGGCAAGACGACTCTATTTCGGATGATCATCGGCGAAGAAAAGCCCGATTCCGGTGAGCTTCGGCTCGGCGAGACCGTCAAGGTCGCCTACGTGGACCAGAGCCGCGCATCGCTCGATTCCGAGCGCAGTGTCTGGGAGGAGATCAGCGGCGGAAGCGAGCGGATGTCGATCGGGCGGCGCGAGATCAGCACGCGCGGCTACGTGAGTTCCTTTGGCTTCAAGGGAACCGATCAGCAGAAGCTAGTGGGAATGTTGAGCGGTGGTGAGCGCAACCGCGTTCACCTCGCGAAGGTGTTGCAGCAGGAGGGCAACGTGCTGTTGCTCGACGAGCCCACCAACGACCTCGACGTCGACACCCTGCGCGCGCTCGAAGACGCGCTGCTGGGCCATGCGGGTTGCGCGGTCGTGATCTCGCACGACCGCTGGTTCCTCGACCGCATCGCGACCCACATCCTCGCGTTCGAAGGGGACAGTCACGTCGAGTGGTTCGAGGGCAACTACCAGGAATACGAGAAGGACCGCAGGCGCCGGCTCGGCGCCGATGCCGACCAACCCCACCGCATCAAGTACCGGCGGATCGACGCTTAGCCAGCAGCGCCGTCCGTCGAACGGGAGCCTCTCGGTGAGCGGGTCATCGAGTCAAGTTGGTCGATTAAATTGACGAAACGACTCGCATGGAACACTCCTTCGCCGACCTGTGGGGCGCGATATCAAGGGTCGGTGATGTCGCGAGTGGTACTCTTCCCCGTGAGATCGAAGACCGCACGGTCCATCGAATGAAGGGAAAGAATGTGCGCGTCGTAGCCAAAATGTTTCTCTTTGGGGTTTGGTTCGCTGCGTTCGTCGGGTGCAGCGCCGATCATCGCCTCGCCGATTCCGATTCCGATCCGTTCAACGTTGTGCTCATCTCGATCGATACGCTGGCCGCAGATCATCTCGGACTATACGGTTATTCGCGAAACACCAGCCCGAACCTCGATCGCTACGCGGAAAGCGCGATTGTCTTCGAGAACGCGTATAGCACGGCACCCAAGACGCCCGAATCGCACATGTCGATGTTCACATCACTCTATCCGTCCGTCCATGGGGTCTTCACCATCAAAGATCCCGACAAGCTTCACGTACTCGACAGTGAGGTTCGGACTCTTTCCGAGGTTCTCAAGCAGGATGGCTACACCACCGCCGGATTCCACGGTGGCGGTTACGTCGATGGCCAATTTGGATTCGGCAGGGGATTTGATGAGTACCACCAGGGTGAGCAGCGAAGGGCCGAGGAATGGCTTTGGAAGAATGGGAAGAAGGGCAAGTTCTTTCTCTTCTTCCACACCTACCGGGTCCACGACCCATACACGCCGACGCCTCCATACGACCGCCGCTTTGATTCGGACTACAGCGGCCCGATTGTTCACGACATGGAATCACTCATGAAGATGGCTGAATCGACGGAATGGATCGACTACTCGACAACCTTCTGGAGTCAGGTCGATAAGAGTGACCCCGATGAAGTTGCTCACGTCGTCTCTCTGTACGACGGGGTGATCGCGGAGATGGATGAGAATCTCGTCGATCTGCTGAGCGCGATCGATCGCCACGCGCCGAGAACGATCGTGATCATCCTCTCCGATCACGGGGAGGAATTTGGTCAACACGGAATGTTCACGCACAGTCAACTCTACGACGAGATCCTGCACGTGCCGTTGATCATTCGGCATCCGGACCGGACCGGCGGCGAGCGAATTGCCGAGCGCGTGAGCTTGATCGATCTCGCGCCGACGATCCTCGAAATGCTGTCGATTCCAGCCGAAGCCCAGTTCCAGGGTCGCGCGCTGTTCGATCGCATCGACCGGGCGGGAAACGCACGGCCGGTTTTCAGCGAGTTTCCTATCGGGGAGAGAATGGCATTGATCCGGCGCGACCGGAAACTGATGTTGACGAGCGGGCACGAGGAGTTCTATGACCTGCGCCGGGATCCCGAAGAGCGGCGCGATCTTCGTCTCTCCGAGATCGAGCGCGCCCCGGATGATTCAGCGATCGAGCTGGATGCTCTACGGAAGGAAATGGCGCGGGTTAGCCGGGACAACGCATTCGTCCGCGATAGCCTCGGATTGCGGGAAGCCACCGAGGCACCGACGGACGAAGTTCTCCAGCAGCTCAAGGCGCTCGGCTATCTCGAATAGCGCAACACCTGCGTCGTATGACTGCCCTAGTTCGAGCGCAATTTCTACCCGTACGAAAAGAACCACAGCAAACGAATAGGCGCAGACGCCGACCAACCCCACCGCATCAAATACCGCCGGATCGACGCCTAGCCAGAAGCTCTGCACCATTTCGCCCCACCTCGGTCAACGCCGATGAAGAAGGGACGGAGAGATGGCGAGCGTACCGAGAGTGTGTACCTTCCAGCGCGGGGGAGATGAGCCGAAAAGGAGGGAACGGGATGCTATTGAAAACTGCGACTGCTGCGCTAGCCCTGGCTCTTGTCGCGCCCGCCTTCGCTCAAGAACCCACCCCGATCGATATCGCAATTCTGACCTGCATCGGCCCCGGATACACTCCCGATGGTGACCCGTTCGAAGTCCTCGACACGCTCGACGAGAGATCCTGCACGAGAGTGTGCAAGGCGTCCGCGATGGGTTGTAAGGCGGTGGTGAAAGCCATCGACAAGTGCGGGGTCAGCTTCCTCAGGGCGTCGGAGAAGGTCGGCATCCAGATGTGTCGAGGCTGGGGTTACACCGCCGCGGAGTGCCGCGGGATCCATGCTGAGGCCAAGGCCGACATCGGCTGGTGGAAGGCGCAGGGGCGGATCGAACGAGACGAGTGCGACCGAGAAGCGGAGGCTTTGTGCCTGACTCGATGCCAGTCGCCGGTGGGTGTGAATTACGTGGACCTCGTCCCAGTTGGAACCTTCGAAAATTCGCCAGAGCAGGCTGGAGGAGCGATTGAGTACCTGGATTTGGAAGCCGCCCGACAGTTAGCTCCGCTCCGAGAAATTCCACAAGGGCAAGAGAGTGTGAGGGTCATCGCCCAACCTACGGCTGAGTATACGAATGGCGTCATTGATCCTCTACAAGTGCAAGCCGGCGAGACGAGCGGCTTCATCTTCCTCGAGACTGAGAACGTGTCTCCATTCCGCGAGCTTGAATCATTGAATGTACGCGAACAAGCTGAAACCGTGATCGAGATCTCAGAAGAGTGATCCCGGGTCCTCTATGAATCACTAGGGGGTCGAGGCCGGGACCGTACCGAGCGTTCTGCGGATGGTTTCGTAACTCGCCTGGGTTTCCAGCAGCTCCAGATCGGTTGCGCGGAGTTCGCGCTCGAGAATCGCGAGTGATTGCCCGAGGGTTCGCTCGGCGTCGGCGAGGTTCTGCTGCGCGGCGTAGATCTGACCGAGGTCGCGGAGCAGCAGCGCGTACTCCACACCAGCGGCATCGGTGCTCGATTCCATCAGCGGCATGGCGCGCTCGTAGTGGGTCTGTGCGTTGCGGTAGGAGTCCTGTTTCTGGAAGACGGCTCCGAGATTCTGGTGGCTGCGTGCGAGCTCGAGGCTGTTCGGGGTGCCGCTCTTCTCCTGGATCTCCACCGATCGCCGGAACAGTGACTCCGCCCGGGCGTACTCACCGCGTTCGAGCAGAATCTTACCGAGCCCGTTGAGTGGCTCGGAGAGACCCGGATGGTCGGGGCCCACCCGCTCTTCGCGGATCGCGATCGTGATCCGGTAACTCTCTTCGGCGTCGACCTGCTTGCCGAGTTTCTGACGCGTCTCCGCCAGTTCGTAGTTGACGCGCGCGACGACCTCGTGCTTCGACCCGTAGCCCTGGATGAGCACCTCGAGTGCGCGCTCGTAGAGCGATTCGGCTTCGACCGTTCTGCCCGTCGCGCCGTAGATCGAAGCGAGGTTTCCCATCAGTGCGCCGATTTCCCGCAGGTTGACGCGCGGCTGCTTTTCGAGCATCGCGATCGCGCGCACGTAGTGGGGCTCGGCTGCGGCCATGTGACCCTGCTGGATCAGGCACTGGGCGAGCCCGCCCAGGCTGAACGCGAGCGCGCGGGTCTCGATCGGCTGATTGTTCTCGAGGATCGCGATCGCCTGCTCGTAGTATTTCTGGGCGTTGCCGTAGAGGCCCATCTCGAGGTGGACGGTCGCGAGCCCCACGAGGGGTTCTGCGATCGCGGGGTTGTCGGGGCCGCGTTGCTCTTCGATCTCGAGCACGTTCTGGTAGAGGGTGATCGCGGTGCTGTAGTTGCGCTGGGCGGCCCAACTGGAAGCCTGGTTGTAGCGGGCCCGCGAAGCGCTCGCGCTGTGGAGGCCGAGCCTCTGCTCGAAGATCGGAATCGCCCGGCCGTAGAGCTCGACCGCGTCGGAGTGTCGACTCTGCGCCTGGCGAAGCAGTGCGAGATTCGAGAGTGCTTCGGCCATGCTCAGCGGCTCGTCGGGCGGCGACCCGATCCAGATGTTCAGCGCTCGTTCGAGTGCCTGGCTCGCCGCCGCGTACTCGTTGCGCGACAGGTAGAGGGTGCCCAATGCGGCGAGCGTCTCTGCCACGTGTCGGTGCTCAGCTCCGAATGCGATCTCTTTGTTGGTCAACGCCCGGTCGAGGATCGGGCCGGCCTGGTCGAACTTCTCCTGGAAGAGCAGTACATCGCCGAGATTGTGGAGCGTCATGCCGGTTTCGGGGTGCTGCGCGGGCAGTACCTCGTTCTGGATATCCAACGCGATTCGGTGTGAGGCTTCAGAGGCTGCGTAATTACCTCGCTGTTTGTGAAGCACGCCGAGGTTGGTGTGGACTGCTGCGACTTTCCGATGCCGCGACCCGAGCAGCTTGCTGCGGATCGTCAGTGATTCGTTGAAGTAATTCTCCGCTTCGTCGTAGCTCTGCATGTACTGGTGGACGAGCCCGATGTTGTTGAGCGTGGACGCCACGGTTCGGCTCTCGTAACCGTAGGTGTTCTGTCGGATCTCGAGCGCCTTCGTGTGAAGCTCCAGGGCGTCATCGAGGCGCCGCTGGTGGGCCCAGATGGCGGCGATCTCGTTGGTCGTCTCGGCGGTCTCGACGTGGTTCGCGCCGAGGTTGCTCTCTCGGATCTCGTTCGCCCGCTCGAGCAGCGCCAGTGCTTCGTCGTACTGCCCCGTCATCCGGTACAGCGAGCCGAAGTTGGTCATGACCTTCGCGGCCCTCAGATCCTTGGCCCCCGTCTCGACATCGAGAATGTCGAGCGAGCGCAGGTAGAGCTTCTCGGCCGCGACGAGGTGACCGCGGTCGTGCTTGACGACCGCGAAGTTGTGCAGGCTTTCCGCGAGGGTCACGTCGTAGGCGCCGAGCACCTCTTCGCGAATCTGGATCGCGCGCTCGTAGAGCGGGGTCGCGTCTTCGCGCCGACCCTGGGCCTCGTAGGCGTTGGCGAGCTCTTCGAGGTTTTCTGCGAGCGCGACGTTGTCTTCGCTCGTGTCGTTTTGGCGGATTTCGAGTGCTCGTTCGTAGAGCTCCGAGGCCCGGGGGAAGTTGCCCTGAACCATGAAGATGCCCGCGAGCGCCTCGACGCCATCGGCAAAGGTTTCGTCTCCGATCTGGTGTCTGTTCTCTTGAAGCTCCAACCAGCGCTCGAGCATCAGCTTGGCGTCTTCGTAGCGCTGCTGATGGATCGCGAGGTTCGACAGCACGAAGAGGCTTTGGGTGAGCCGGGGATCGTCTTCTCCCGCCGCTTCGCTTTCGGCCAGGGCTTCGAGCCAGATCAGCTCTGCGTCCGAAGTGCGCCCCTCTCGATAGGCGGTGACACCGTCATCGAGCGAATCCGGCGGCTGATCGGACGCGCAGCCTACGGCCAACGCGATCCAGACGAAAGACGCGACCAGCCAGCGGCCTCGGGAATCTGCTGTTGAGAATCGAACCATGCTCTCCACCCCTCGATCGAAAAGCGCGCTCGCAAATACGCTCGGTCAGCGGCTCTAGAACACCTAGATCCGCCTCGTTTGACACGTAGTTGCAGCTGGCTTTTCGGGTGACCTCCGCCCCATCCTTAGGCTGCAGTGGGAATCAGTTGGGGGGGAGCCCTAATCAGCGGGTGTCGAGTGGGGAGAGATCGCGTGAGGTCGGAGAGTTCCGCTGGCGTGGCAGCCGCCGGGTGGGTTCCGGCCGCTTGCCCGGGATCCGCGAAGCGGGGCTCCGCCGGGCGGGTCGGCGAGATCCGGCTCCCCAGTCGACACTCGGCCGGAACGCGACTGATCTGCTAGCGTGCCCGCCCAATGAGTGAGCAGCCCCGTAAAGACCTCCGGAACCTCGCGATCATCGCGCATGTCGACCACGGCAAGACGACTTTGCTCGACGGTCTCCTGCGCCAGACCGGTGCGTTTCGCGAGAACCAGGAAGTCGCCGAACGGGTGATGGACAGCGAGGATCTGGAGCGCGAACGCGGCATCACGATCCACGCCAAGGAGACCTGCGTCAGCTTCGAGGGGGTTCGGATTCACCTGGTCGACACGCCGGGTCACGCCGACTTCGGCGGCGAGGTCGAGCGCGTCCTCGGAATGGTGGATAGCGTCCTGCTGCTGGTGGATTCCGTCGAGGGCGTGATGCCCCAGACGCGCTTCGTGGTCGGCAAGGCGCTCGCGCGCGGTCTGCGCCCACTCGTCATCATCAACAAGGTGGATCGGGTCGAGCAGCGCTCCCAGGCCGTGATCGACGAGGTCTTCGACCTGCTCGTCGAACTCGGAGCCGATGACCATCAGTTGGATTTTTCCGTCATCTTCGCGTCCGCCAAGCAGGGGAAGGCGACCCGCTCGCTCGATGAGCCGATGAAGGATCTGCGGCCGCTGCTCGAAGCCATCCTCGAATTCGCCCCCCCGCCGGTGGTCGACGTCGAGGCGCCGCTTCAGTTCCAGGCGGTCACGCTCGGCTACGACGACTACATCGGGCGTCTGGTGATTGGACGCGTCCAGCGTGGACGGCTGGTGCGCGGTTCACGCCTGGTGCGGATCCCCGCGTCGGGCCCTCCGCAGCCCTTCCGATTGACCAAATTGTTCGGCGCCGAGGGGCTCGAGCGGGTCGAACTCGAGGTCGCGGAGGCGGGCGAGATCGCGGTCATCGCCGGCATCGACTCGATCGACATTGGCGACACCATCTGCGAGCCCGACTCACCGGAGCCGCTCGAGCGGATCGAGGTGGATCCGCCGACGGTTCGGGTGCGTTTCTCGGTCAACAACTCCCCGTTCTGCGGCCAGGAGGGGAAGTTCGTCACGAGTCGACAACTCGGCGACCGCCTGCAGCGCGAAGTGCTCGGCAACGTTTCGGTGAAACTCGAGCCTTCAGAGCTGCGCGACACCTTTGTGATCGCGGGCCGCGGCGAGCTGCTGACTGCGCCGAGAGGGATACGAGTTCAGCGTATCGCGCCCAGAAATCATCCAGCGCGAAGTCGATGGCAAGACCTGCGAACCGGTCGAGGACGTCGTGATCGATGTGCCCGAGCCCTACGCGGGTGTCGTGATGGAAAAGCTCGGCTCCCGCAAAGGGCGGATGACGTCGATGGAGCACCGAGAGAATCACGTTCGCTTCCTGTTTACGGTTCCGAGTCGAGGCCTCTTCGGCTACCGGAGCGAATTCTTGTCGGACACGCGAGGCGATGGGATCCTCTACCGGACGGTGAGCGGATACGAGCCCTGGGCGGGCGAACTCTCCCGCCGCGGTGTCGGCGCCGTGATCTCGACCGCGCGGGGGAAGACGACCCCCTACAGCCTCTTCCACATTCAGGAGCGCGCGAAGCTCGTGAACGCGGTGCGTCCGAAGAAGCTCACGAACGTGCGCGCCGCGGGCAAAGACGAGGCGACCATACTCACTCCGGCGACTCCGATGACGATCGAAGCGGCACTCGAGTGGCTCGAAGACGACGAACTCCTCGAAGTGACCCCCCTATCGCTGCGCCTGCGTAAACGTATCCTCGCCGCCAACCTGCGCAAACGCGCCTGATCCCGACAGCAATCCATCACTAGCTACTGAGGCAAACCGGCTTGGATGGTCGAGGTTCGTGCGCGGTTAGAGGTGCGCGCGGTGCCGAGGGCGAGGGGCTATCACGCTCGAACCCCATGTCGCGCGATAGCCCCTCGCCCTCGGCACCGCGGTCCGTGGATTTGCGTGGCGAATTCTGAAATCCGATCGCACTTCTTTCGTATCTAGTAAAGCGTTTGCAAGGAGCAGGAGGCGGGGGAAGGGCATCGCGCGACATGGGGTTTGAGCGAGATGCCCTTCCCCCGCCTCCTGCTCCGCAAGGTAACCTCTCGCAATTGCGATCAAGAGCTGCCGAGCAGCTTTCGGTGATCGGCGCGCCTACTACGCAATTACGAACGGGTGGGGCTTGGCGCTCAGGAAAGCTTGATCTTGCCTCCGCCGGGTGCCGCACCCGGGACGATGATTCGAGAGGCTTCCTGGCGCTGCATCTCCTTGGCCTCTTCGACCATGCGTTCGATCGCCTCGGCGATGGCTTCGGGGAATTTCTGCATCGCTTCTTCGAGGCTCGTGGCTTCGATCGCGCAGTTGACGGGAAGCGGCCCCATTTGCGACATCAGCTGGGTCTGGGCGTGGAACAGGACCGGGCGCGTCTCGTCCGGAGAGCCGTCGGTTTTGACGGGAGTGAGGCGGCGTAGCGTCGCGACCTTGAGGTCCGTAAAGACTTCTTCCAGATAGAGATTCTCGCTATCGACCTGGATCTCTTCGAGCGGGGTCGATGTGGGGCTACTCAACTTCGAACTCCTTTCCGTCGGGTGCCTTCTTCGCCGTTGTGGGCCCCGGTCGTCGTGATGCGTTTCGTCTCGGCGTGCGCCCGAGCCTAGCAAAGCGCGGTGCGCTGGTGGCGGGCCCGGAGCCTCGGGCGCGAGCGGGGCGGCCAGCCTCTCCTGGCGCAGAGGTTCCGGGATCGGGCCCCGCTATCGCTGCTGATTTGCGTTTCGGCGCCGAGGGGCTGGCGGGATCCCCTGGTTCGCGACAGCCTACTACTGATATGGACCCGTCTCGATTGAATCCCGAGCAGCGGCGTGGCGCGATTCGGCGGATGGCGGACGAGACGTTCGACATCGCCATCATCGGGGCCGGCGTGACCGGCTGCGGAGCTGCTTTGGATGCGGCGTCCCGCGGACTTTCGGTTGCACTCATCGATCAACGCGATTTTGCGTCAGGGACCTCGAGCCGCTCGAGTAAATTGATTCACGGTGGTCTTCGCTATCTCGAACAACGCCACTTCGGCCTGGTTCGCGAAGCCCGGCACGAGCAGGCGCTGTTGCTCACGCATTTGTGCCCGCATCTCGTACGGCCCATTCCATTTCTGTTCCCGCTCACCCATCGGATCTGGGAACGGCTCTACATCGGCGCGGGAGTCTGGCTCTACGACCGCTTGGCGGGGCATCCGGTCTTGCCTCGGCACCGCCATCTCTCTCGCTCCGCTGCGATGCACGAGTTCCCCGCGCTGCGCAGCGACACACTGGTTGGCGGGATCCAGTACTACGACGCCCAGGTCGACGACGCGCGACACACCATGACGCTCGCGCGCTCGGCGGCGCAGCACGGCGCGGCGGTCGCCACGAGTGTCCGGGCGGTGGGCTTTGAGAAGGAAGACGGCCGGGTCTGCGCGGTTCGCGCGCGCTGTCTCGAGACGGGTAGCGATATCGTGATCCGGGCGCGCCAGATGATCAACGCGAGCGGCGTGTGGACGGAACGCGTGCACGGGATGGCGGGCGGTGGTCACATGCGGGTGCGCGCCTCGAAGGGGATCCACCTGCTGGTTCCGCGGGATCGGATCCGCGCGGAGGGTGGCCTCATCTTGCGAACCAGGACCAGCGTGCTCTTCGTCATCCCCTGGTACGAGCACTGGATCATCGGCACCACCGACACGAGCTGGGATCTCGATCTCGACCACCCCGCGGCCAGCCGCGCGGACATCGATTACCTGCTGACGACGCTCAACGAGTCGCTCTCGGATCCGCTCGGGCACGACGACATCGTCGGTGTCTACGCGGGATTGCGACCCCTGCTCTATGGCGAGGACGATGCCACCAGCCAACTCTCGCGAGAGCACGCCGTCTCGACCGCGGACACGGGTTTGATCAGCGTGGCCGGCGGGAAGTACACCACCTACCGCGTGATGGCGAAGGATGCCGTCGACCTCGCGGCGAGCCGCCTCGAAGCGAACGTTCCGCACTGCCGTACGGATCGGCTTCCGCTGCTCGGTGCCGAGGGGTTTCTGGATTGCCAGGCGCGTTGCGCGAGACTCGCCCGGGAATCTGGGCTGTCAAAGGATTGCGTAGAGCACCTGCTGAATCGCTACGGATCGCTGACGTTGGAATTGCTCGCGCTGATCGCCGATCGGCCTGACCTCGGCGAGCCTCTCGAAGGTGGGGGCAGCTACCTGCGCGTCGAAGCACTCTACGCGGCCACCCACGAGGGCGCTCTACATCTCGACGATCTGCTGACGCGCCGCACGCGCATTTCGATCGAGACGGAGGATCGGGGGCTTCGCGCCGCGGAAGCCGTCTGCGAGTTGGTGGCAGAAACGCTGGGGTGGAGCCCGGAGGCCCGGGAGCGCGAACTCTCCCACTACCGCGCGCGCGTCGCCGCAGAGCGCGAGTCGCAAGAACAGCACGACGATCGCACCGCAGATGCGGCGCGACTGGGCGCTCCTGACGTTCGCACGAGCGGGCGTCTGTGAATCTCCTCCGGTGAACGTCTCACAATGTGACATTGAAAGTGAGTTGCAGGGGCGTTAGGGGAGGGTGCTAACGTTCCGGTGGCACGCGCTCCTTCCTCAGGCTGGCGGTTGGTCTGTCGTGTGAAGCAGGTGCCGAGCGTTTGAGACGGATCGGCGATGAAACCATCGCCGCGCGCTCACCGCGCAAAGTTCGGGTTACCGAGAGCCACGGCCTCATTTTTGACCGTGCTTGCGCGATAGAGAGAGGAGAGCAAGCAGATGGGACATCGCTTTGCAGAGATTGCGTTTACACCCGCCGTGCAGGCGCAGCAAGAGGCGCGCGGTTCGCGTGCGAGCTATGCGCGGCTGGCGGAGGGCGAGGCGCGGAACGATCGGCTCGGTGCCAAAGAGGTTGAATTCATCCAGGCGCGCGATGGCTTCTATCTCGCGAGCGTGAGTGAGACCGGCTGGCCCTACGTTCAGTACCGCGGCGGGCCGCCCGGCTTTCTGCGTGTGATCGATGAGCGCACGCTCGCCTGGGCGGATTTTCGCGGCAATCGTCAGTACGTCTCCGTGGGCAATCTGGGTGGAGACGATCGCGTTTCGCTGATCCTGATGGACTACGCGAACCTGAAGCGGATCAAGCTGTTTGGTCGCGCGGAGATGCTCGAAGTCGGAGCCGACGAGGGGCTCGCGAAGCAGCTCGCCGTCTCCGGGTACCGCGCCGAGGTGGAGCGCGCCGTGCGGGTGCACATCGCCGGCTTCGATTGGAACTGCCCGCAGCACATCACGCCGCGCTTCACGCTCGATGAGGTCGAGCAAGCGGTGACGCCGCTACGCGAACGCGTCGCCGAGTTGGAAGCGAAGCTCGCGAGCTGTGAGGGGAATCTCGAGTAGCCCGGCGCTTGCCACTTTCCATTCCGCGCCGGGCATTCCCGACGATCCGCAATCAATCGATTGCGGGGGGATCTTTGTCGGGTGTGGATTGTTCGGGCGGGTCTGTGGCGGGCGGGTGGGTGCGCGGGCTGCCGCAGAAGGCGCCGAAGTCCCAGCTCGTTTTTTTGGGCGAGATGCGCTTGCCGAGAACTTCCGCGAGGTACGACCAGCTCCAGCCCACCAGTTTATCTTCGACGAAGATCAGCGGTTCGAACTGCAGTGCGCCCTGGATGAAAGGGCAGTCCGGGTTTCCGGTCGCCTCGACGTAGAATCGGACGATCTCGTACTCCTCGCCGATCGGGGAGGTGAGGATATCGCTGTCGAACGGATTGCTGATGGTGGCGGGTCCGAGGCCGAGAGGATTCTTCCAGGGGGGGGCGACTTCTGTGCGCCCGATCGCGGCGATCGCTTCTTCTCGAGAAAGGCCAAAGACGAGTGCTTCGCGCGCGGCTTCAGCACGGCAGCCGACGCCCCTGTAGTCGCTCCGATTGCAGCCGCCCGACGCGCAAGCGAGCGTCGATCCGAGTGCCAGCAGCAGGGTGAGCGCCGCCAGCTGCACCCGCGTGGTCGTGAAGTAGGAAAGCGTGTACATGGCTCCGCGGGATGAGATTGGAGTGGATCCCCGGCGTGGATTCGAACCACGATTCACAGATTCAAAGTCTGTTGTCCTGCCGTTGGACGACCGGGGAGTCGAGGTCGAGAACATAGGAGATCGGCGGTCGGGTGCACCCAGGCCGCCGATCGAGGCGCGCTGCCCGCGCTCAGTTGCCAGATTCATGGATTTATCGGATGTGGGAACTTCGCAGCTTCGATCGCCTACCCCCGGGATTCGGGTGATCGGTCTCGGTTTGGGGGCTTCACCAGACGGGCTCCCGATGCTTCCACATACCGTCCCGGGCGGCCCCGGAGTGGAATGGGATCGTGGGCTTTCCGCCCTTGTCTCCAAGGCCGTGAGAAGCGTATAAGGGATCGGAACTCATCGCCGAACTCGAGGCTCTCCGCGAGAAGGTCGCGGAGTCAGCCGGCGAGCAGGCGCGCCAAGCGCTTCGCGAGAGCGAAGAGCGCTATCGCATCGTCACCGAGATCAGCCGTGACGCGATCGAGGTCGTCAACGAAACGGGTAAGACCGTCTTCGTGAACCCGGCCGTGGAAGAGCTGCTCGGCTACACGCCCGAAGAATGCTTCGGCAAGAAGTTTCGGAATTGGCTCGACGTCGTCCACCCGGATGATCGCGATCGCGTTACCGAAGAATTTCGACGGGTCGAAGAGCGGGGTGAGACCGTCTATTACGCTCCGATGCGCGTTCGGCACAAAAATGGGAGCTGGGTCTGGGTCAAAGCGATCGCGACTTCCTATCTGAGCGCCAATGGCGAACGCTACATCTTGGAAGTCACTCAGGACATCACCGAGCAGGTGGAGGCAGAGCAGCACAGACAGCAACTCGAAGAACACACGAGGGAAGCTCGGCGCCTCGAGAGCCTGGGTGTGCTGGCGGGTGGCATCGCGCACGACTTCAACAACATCATGGTCTCGGTTCTCGGCTATTCCGACCTGGCGTTGCAAAAGCTATCACCATCTTCTCCGGCGCGGCTGATGGTCGAGAAGGCCATGAAGGGCGGGGAGAGGGCAGCCGAGCTGTGCAGTCAAATGCTCGCCTACTCGGGTAACAGACAGCTCGCAGTCGGCGCGATCGACCTCAACGCAGTCGTCGAAGAGATGTCCCAACTGTTGGAAGTCTCCCTCACGAACAAGACCGCTCTCAAATACGAACTCGAAGCGGATCTCCCCGCCGTCGAAGCCGATCCGACTCAGCTGCCGCAGGTCGTCATGAACCTGATCGTCAACGCCTCGGAGGCAATCGGGGAGAAGGGTGGGGTCATCGGTGTTTCTACCCGAGTGATGGAATGCGACAGCGACTACTGGAAGGGTGTCTTCTTCTCGGGTGAGGAGATGGCCGAGGGCGTCTACGTCTGCTTGGAGGTCACGGACACGGGCTGCGGAATGGACGCGGAGACGAAGGCGAGAATCTTCGACCCCTTCTTCACGACCAAATTCACCGGGCGCGGACTCGGGCTCGCGACCGTGCTGGGGATCACCCGAGCACACAAGGGAGCGATCGAACTCTCCAGTGAGCCCGGCAAGGGAACGACCATCAGGCTGCTGTTTCCAGCAATTCAGCAGCCCGCCGAGCAGGTGGCTCAGGAGGTGGCAGTACCCGACGGCTGGCGCGGGGCCGGGACAGTCCTTCTCGTGGACGACGAGGCGCACGTTCTGGAAGTCGGCGGCCTGATGCTCGAGAGGGCGGGGTTTGAAGTCCGGGCGGCGCGGGATGGCCGTGAGGCCCTGGAGGTCTTCCGCGAGTACCAGGCCGATATCGTCTGTGTAGTGCTGGATCTGATGATGCCGAACATGAATGGCGAGGAGACGCTCAGAGAGTTACGTCGGATTCAGGGCGACGTGAAGGTCGTGCTTTCGAGCGGTTATCACGAGCAGGACATGTCGGAGCGTCTCGCCGGGGTGAGCTTCGCGGGGTTCTTGAATAAACCCTACACAGAGGATTCTCTCGTTGGAAAGCTCCGCCAGGCGATAGAGGGGGACGGTTGAGCAGGTGACCGTGTCGCGCCGAAGCAGGCGCTTCGGAAGCGCTCCTGTCTCGCCGCTATAGTTCGCCCGCCGACGCGATGATCTTGCCCACGATGCCGTAATCGCGGGCCTCCTCGGGAGACATCCAGTGGTTGCGGTCCGTGTCTTGGCGGACTTGCTCGATCGACTGGCCGGTCTTATCGGTCGGCGATCAACTGATTGAGCCGATCGCGGGCCTTCAAGATCTCCTCCGCTTCGATCTGGATGTCCGTCGCGGGGCCGCCCGCGCCGCCCATCGGCTGGTGGATCAGGAAGCGCGTGTTGGGCAGGCAGTAGCGGTCCTGCTTGGGGGCTGCGAGATAGATGTGAACGCCCGCGCTGGCCACCCAGCCGGTGCCGACCATCTTGATCCGCGGTTTGACGAACGAGATCATGTCGTGGATCGAGTCCCCGGCTTCGACGTGGCCACCCTCCGAGTGGATGTAGATCGTGATGTCGTCATCCGACTCGCCCGAGAGTGCGAGCAACTGGCCGGTGACGTCGCGCGCCATTTGGCTCGTGACTTCTCCGTGAACCAATACCGTGCGCATTTCGAAGAGCCGTTTGGCGATCTTCGCGTCGACCGGCGGGGTTTTCGTGTCTTGTTTGCTCATTTGATTCCTCCGGCCAGTCCGTTTGTAACGGGCGGCGTTCGTAACGGGCGGCGTTCGTAACACGCCGCATTTGTAACACGCGTCGTTCGCGATAGACGGCGCTGCGATGCTCAGGCTGAGAAAACGCGCCGGATTCGCGCGATGGCCTCTTCGACATTTTCGCGAGAGTTGAAAGCCGAGATTCGAATGTAGCCCTCTCCGGCAGCGCCAAAACCAGAACCCGGGGTTCCGACTACATGGGCCTTGGAGAGCAATTCGCCAAAGCAATCCCAGGACGAAATGCCGCCCGGGGTCTTCATCCATACGTAGGGGGCGTGCTCGCCGCCGAAGACCCCGAATCCCGCTGTCTGAAGGCCTTCCCGCAGCATCGCCGCGTTGCGCATGTAGTAGGCGACCTGCTCACCGGTCTGCTTGCTGCCCTCGGGCGAGTAGACGGCGGCCGCCGCGCGTTGCACCAGATAGGGGACGCTGTTGAACTTCGTGGCCTGGCGCCGCGACCAGAGATCCGCGAGGCAGATGCGGTCTCCCTGCGAAGTGGTGCCCTCCAACTCTCGCGGCACCACCGTGTACGCGCAGCGCACGCCCGTGAAGCCCGCACGCTTCGAGTAGCTGCGCATCTCGATCGCGCACTCGCGCGCGCCATCGATCTCGTAGATCGAATGGGGCAGATCGTCGTCCTGGATGAAGGCGTCGTAGGCGGCGTCGAAGATCAACACAGAGTCGTTTTGTCGCGCCCAGCGGACCCAGGCCGTCAGGTTTTCACGAGAGGCCACCGAGCCGGTGGGGTTGTTGGGCGAACAGAGATAGACGAGATCGACGGACTCTTCCGGGGGCGGCGGCGCGAAGCCGTTTGCCTCCGTCGCGGGGAGATAGAGGATTCCCTCGTAGGTGCCGTCGGGATTTGCGCTGCCCGTGCGTCCGGCCATGACGTTGGTGTCGACGTAGACGGGATAGGAGGGGTCGGTGACGGCGATTCTGGATTCGGTTCCGAAGATCTCCTGGATGTTTCCGCTGTCTTGTTTGCTTCCGTCCGATACGAACACTTCATTCGTGGCGATGTCGACGCCTCGTGCCCTGTAGTCGTGTTCGCAGATCGCTTCGATCAGGAAGTCGTAACCGTTTTCGGGGCCGTAGCCGTGCACGCCGGTCTCGCGACCCATCTCGTCCGCGGCATCGCGTAGCGCCTCGACAATCGCCGGTGCGAGGGGCAGCGTGACGTCGCCGATGCCGAGTCGGATGATCTTCGCGTCGGGGTGCGCGGCGCTGAACTCGCCAACTCGGCGCGAAATTTCCGGGAACAGGTAGCCGGCCTGGAGTTTTCCGTAGTTCTCATTGATCCGAGTCATCGCGGCCGAACATAGCGACTCCCCGCCGCGGTACCGCGGTAAAATTGACCCAGATTAGGATTACGCCGTGGCGCTAGAGCCTCGAGAGGCGCGTTTTTGCGAGATTGAATTCCGGCGCAATGGCGATCGATTGGCGATACGCCTCTTTCGCCTCGTGGAACCTCCCCAGCTGTTCGAGTGCAAGCCCGCGGTCGTAATGGGCGGCGTAGAGCTTCTTCATGCCCGTTGCGATACCCCGGTCGTATTCCGCGAGTGCCTCTTCGTAGCTGCTCTGGTAGAAGAAGACGTTGCCG
>JAFDAW010000372.1 GCA_019313605.1 Deltaproteobacteria bacterium | reverse complement strand
CAAGATCACCAACGACAAGAAATCCAAACTCGGCAAAGAGCCGCTGCCGGACGGCGCACTTTACGTCTACCGCTTTCTCGATCCGCAAGACCACTACACCTTCGTCGGGACGTCCAATACGAAATACATTCCGGTCGATGAAGAGGCGGAGTTCGATCTCGGGTTTGATCCGGACGTGCGCGTCACACCCAAGATCATGGTGTACAAGAAAACCCGCGTCGAATTCGACGACAAAGGCAACATCAAAGGCCACGACGAAGAGCGCAACATGGAGATCCTGGTTGAAAACAGCAAGAATCGACCCGTCGAGATTGAGATACGTCTCAACTTCGACGGTGACTGGGAGATTCAGCCGATGAGTAGGTTCAAAAAATACAGTGAAACCAAAGTGACGCTCACCATGACCATCCCGGCACGCGGTGAGAAACGCGAAGAATTCACGGTGATCAACCACCATGGCAGTCGGCAGCGGAAACACCCCTGAGAATAGACGCACGAGCATTGTGCGGGCCCTGCCTCGGGGGCACCCCCGCCGCGGGAACGCTGACGCATCCTCAAATGGGGATGCCCCTTCGCCGCGTCAGCCACACATTGCTTTTGGGTGTTTCATTGGCTTCGCGCTGACATCCATGGTGTTCATAGCCTGTCAAGAAAAAGCCGGTATTGATCAGCAGGTACGGAATGATCCACAGAAATACTTCGACTTCATTGCGCTTAACCATCATCAGGCGTCGGAAGAGGTTGAAGGCGATCAAAAGACCAAGCTTCTAAAAGAAGCCCTTGGCTACTACCGCGATTTAGAAAAGCGTTTCCCGAACGAGACTTATTGGCGAGCAGAAGCGAGGCTGGCGAGCGGCCATGTGTTGAGGCTGCTCGCTAGAAAAGATGAGGCGCTAACTACCTATACCAGCGTTGCCGGGGATTTTCCCAGTTATGATTTCCAGATTCTCATGGCGATCAAATCCCAAATCGGGCTCTTTGCCGAACAAGAAAATCAGATCAAGGTTGATGAACTTTGCCACGACTTACAGGAGCGTTTTGCCGGACGGCAGGAGCAGGTCTTTCAGACAGCCATCCAAAATTGCCCGGGGGCTGGTCATGGAGGATAGGCGATAGACGCTGCGAAGTTTGTCGGAGCAAAGTACAGATGTCCGGTTTTCTCCACATGACATGGGGCAGTTTTGCACCTAATCAAGCCAACTTAACGGAATGCCTCTTATCGGATCTTGCCGAAAACGCAGTTTATTCTTCCTATCCTTCCACCTCAAGGAGCTGCGCAGTGCGGGCCTCGTCGCATGCGAACGCGACGGTCGGTCGAGGATCTACAGCCCCGAGCTGTCGACC
Organism: Deltaproteobacteria bacterium; assembly: GCA_019313605.1. GTDB lineage: Bacteria > Myxococcota_A > UBA9160 > UBA9160 > SMWR01 > JACZVU01. Next base: position 961 of record JAFDAW010000372.1, on the reverse strand, counting down.
GTGAACGCGCTGATCGATTTTCTGACGGCCAACTGCTGCCGAGGTCTCGACGACTCCGGGAGCGTCACCGAAGACTGCGAACCCCGGACCCAGATCGACTGCTGAGCGGCCCGCTCGTCGGACCTCAGAGCTGCGCGCTCTCGGGCGACGTCTCTGGCGACTGTCGTGAGCGCGTCTGCGCTTCGGCCAGGCATTCGTCGAGGTGGGTGCGCAGCACGTACATCTCGTCGGCCGCGAGCCCCTGGCCGACCAGCGTCGACGTGTAGACGAGACCGCAGAACGGGACCGCGAGCACCGGGGCGAGCAGCGCCCAGGGCGTATGCCCCATCGTAAGCTGCACGATCGCGTACATCATGCCGAAGATACCGATGACGCTGAGCGTGCCGATCGCGAAGACGAACGCCGTCCAGATCTCCGGATGCGGAGAGAAGACCGCGAGAATGCGGGTTGGCACCGCGACGCCGTCGTCGTCGGTTCGCGCGTCCTCGACGGTGATACCCAGCTGGGTCGACCAGAACTGACGATCCGCCTCGGGCACAGTGAGCACACCGTGGCGCTGGCTGAACTTCCCCTCGACAGCGCGATCGATCCGCTCCGTACCGCGGGTCAGCGCTTCCATCACGTGATCCGCCGAGCACGCCGCCTCGACGGTGATGCGCGGCCGCATCCTCGGCCAATTGACCGGCCGTCCTCGATCCCGCTGCGCCGAAGCCGACATCTGTGTCGCCCCCCTCTCCCCGATCGATTCACGAGGCGACGACCGCCCCCAATTGCATTGGATCGCTCGCCCTCGCCTCCCTGCCAGCGCGCATTGTATAAGAACATGCGAGACGACGGAATGCACGCGATGTCTAGACGAAGGGGAGCACATCCTTCGCGACCCGCTCCAGGACCGAGTAGCGTGGCTCGAAGCTCGTAAGAATCATGACCGGGCGCAGACCCGCAGCCGACAACGCGCGAA
>JAFDAW010000116.1 GCA_019313605.1 Deltaproteobacteria bacterium | reverse complement strand
ACCGACTGTTTCCGGATCGGGAGGCGGTCTCGGGGTGGCTCGAAGCGTGTTATTTCGGTCGGATTCCGACGCGAGCGATCGACGTGTGTCGGGTGCATCGGGCGAAGTACGCGACATAGTGCCTGGAGCCCAGCTGAAATGGCCGTAACTCAAATGGTTTCGGTTCTCTCGGACCCACTTTTCGATCCACGTCTCAATGGGAGAGGCGAGAACTCTGCTCTATTCGACGGTAACGCTCTTGGCGAGGTTGCGCGGTTGGTCGACGTCGGTTCCCTTCAGCACGGCAATGTGGTAGGCGAGCAGCTGCAGGGGCACCACCGCGATCACCGATGTCAAATACTCCCCGAGATCCGGGATGTAGATCACGTCGTTCGCCTTCTCGGCGATTTCCACATCGCCTTCGGTCGCGATCGCAATGACCGCGCCCTCTCTCGAACGAACCTGTTCGAGATTGGAAATCACCTTCTCGTAGAGCAAGCCGCGAGTCGCGATCACGACGACCGGCATGTCTTCGTCGATCAGCGCAATCGGGCCGTGCTTCATCTCTCCAGCCGCGTAGCCCTCGGCGTGGATGTAGGAAATTTCTTTGAGCTTGAGCGCTCCCTCCAGCGCGATCGGATACATGATCCCGCGACCCAGGAAGAGAAAATTCGTCGAGTGAAAATAGCGTTGGGCGATCTGGCGGATCTCGTCATCGAGTTCGAGCGTACTCTCGATCAATCTCGGCAGTCGCATCAGGTCGTGTAGACGTTCGCGCGCCTGCTCGCGATCGACGGTTCCGCGCGCGATTCCGAGCTTGAGGGCGAGCAGGTAGTGGGCGACGATCTGGGTGGTGAAGGCCTTCGTAGACGCGACGCCGATCTCGGGCCCCGCGTGGGTATAGAGCACATCGTCGCTTTCACGTGAAATCGTCGATTAGCGCGTGCTGCAGATCGAGATCACGTGCGCCCCGCGCTGCTTCCCCTCGCGCAAGGCTGCCAACGTATCCGCTGTCTCGCCCGACTGCGATACCGGAACCACCACGCAACCTTCGTCGAGCACGGGCCTTCGGTAGCGGAACTCGCTCGCGAGATCGACTTCCGTCGGGATTCCGGCGATCTGCTCGTAGAGAAGCTTGCCGACCTTGCACGAGTAGTAGGCGGTCCCGCAAGCCACGAGCTGAATCCTGGAAATGCGTTCGGCCATTTCTGGACTGATCTCGATCCCGTCCAGATCGACATCGCAATCTTCCTCGGAAACGCGGGTCCCGATCGTGTCCATCACAGCTCTGGGCTGCTCGAAGATCTCCTTTTGCATGAACCGGTCATAGCCGCCCTTCTCCGCCGAAACGGGATCCCATTGGATCGCCATCGGCTCGCGCTCGAATGAGCGCCCCTCCGAATCGATCAGGACCACATCCTCGTCGGACAGCACTGCAAACTCTCCATCCCTCAACGAAATCATCTGCCGCGTGTAGGGAAGGATCGCAGGGATGTCGCTCGCGAGAAACGCTTCCTTCTCGCCGAGTCCGAGGATGATCGGGCTTCCGCCGTTCTTTGCGGCGACCACGCGATGCGGATCCGCGCTGGAAATGACCGCGAACGCGTAGGAGCCCGCGAGCCGTGCGCACGCCGCGCGAGCCGCCGCGAGCAGATCGTCTCCAGCCTCGACGCGTTGATCGATCAGATGCGCGATCAACTCCGTGTCGGTGTCAGATTCCACCGTTCGTCCGGCACTCTCGAGTTCGACCCGAAGCTGCCGGTAATTTTCGACGATTCCATTGTGGACGATCGACACCGAGCCCGAGCAATGCGGGTGAGCGTTGCGCTCCGACGGCTTTCCGTGGGTCGCCCAACGTGTGTGTCCGATGCCGATGTGACCCGCAACCGGCTTGTCGCGCAGCACTCCTTCGAGATTCGCCAACTTCCCGAGCGCACGCCGAACGAGGATGGAACCTTCGTCGAGAATCGCCACGCCCGCAGAGTCGTAGCCGCGGTATTCGAGGCGCCGCAGCCCGTCGATGAGCACTTCCATCGCCGAAGTCTTGCGGCCGACATATCCCACGATTCCACACATGCTGAACTCCTCTGGCCGCGCGAAAAAAGCGCTAGCCGGTCTCTCCCTCGTCGTTTCGCTTCTGCCCCGAAACACTGCCCGCGTCGCGCCGCGCCATCCAACCCTCCACGTTTCGCTGCCGTGCTCGCTCGACGGCAAGCGCGTCGTCGGGAACCTCATTCCCGACGGTTGAGCCAGCCGCTACGGCCGCATTTCTTCCGATCGTAACGGGCGCGATCAGATTCGCGTTGCAGCCGATCTTCGCGCCTTCACCGACTGTCGTTCGACCCTTCTCCCGCCAGTTGTAGTTGACCGTGATCGCCCCACAACCAAAGCTCGCTCGAGCTCCGACATCGGCATCACCGATATAGGAGAGGTGATCGGCTTTCACGCCGTCGCCGAGTACGCTGTTCTTGATCTCGACATAGTTGCCGATTCGCACGCCACGCCCGAGCACGCAGCCCGGGCGAAGATGGGCGTTGGGTCCGATGACGGTGTCGTCACCGACGTCGCTGGCTTCGATCATGCAGCCGGGCTTGAGGTGCACACCTGCGCCGATGCGGCACTCACCCTGAATCGAACAACCCGGCTCGATCACGCTGTCTCGTCCGACGTCGACACCCACATCGATGTAGGTCGCCCCGGGGTCGACGACGGTGACCCCATCGAGCATCAGCTGGTCCAACTTCCGGCGCCGAATCACCGCGGCGGCCTCCGCGAGTTCGACCCTCGTATTCACGCCAATGGCCTCTTCGGGGTCTGCCATCCGCAGCGCCTCGATCCGCCGTCCGTCGCGTACCGACAGGCCGACCAGATCGGTGAGGTAGATCTCGCCCTGTTCGTTGTGATCGCCAATCTGGGCCAGCGTTTTCCATAGCAGCTCTGCCGAGAGCAGATAAACGCCCGTGTTGCGCTCGCGGATCGCCAGTTCTTCGGGCGTGGCATCGGTCGCTTCGACGATGCGCGAGACGAAACCCGCCTCGTCGCGAATCACGATTCCCGGGACTTCGACCTCGGCGGTCAACAAGACCAGATCTGCCCGGGCCTCCGCCTTGGTCGCAGCCATTTGCGTGAGGGTCTCGGGCCGGATCAGCGGCGTGTCGCCGTAGAGGATGAGCACGTCGCCGTTGAATCGCTCGAGGGCCTGTTCGGCTTGCGCGACTGCGTGGCCCGTCCCGCGCTGTTCTTCCTGCAAGACGAAGGTCGCGCGGTCCGCAAAGGTCTCGCGGACGCGGTCCGCGTCCCGCCCCACGACCACCACGAGCCGCTCTGGATTCAGCGACTCCGCGGCAGCGAGCGGAAAGGAGAGCATCGGCCGCCCGGCGAGCGGGTGCAGCACCTTGGCAAGCCCGGATTTCATCCGGGTCCCCTTGCCGGCGGCCAGAACCACTACCGCGATGGAAGGCAGCTTTGAAGCCATCGATTCCTCTTTCGGCCTCTCGCCGCCGAGATCTGACTCGATCTTGTCGGGCGCCGCGAGATTGGCTCGCGGGCCCCAGGAGCGTCCTTGGCCGCCCGCGGGTGGCAGGGTACTCCGCCAGCCGGATCCGGGGTAGAGCACCCCCTTGGGGCGCGCGGCGGACTCCGAGCTTGCGGAGCTTAGATCGCCTTCTCTAGATTGATCGCAGCGACACGCCCAAAGAGGTGCCCCTATCCACATCGACGGCAATACCCGCGGTCTCAAGTCCAGTCAGGTACGCAGACTGGAACGACTCACCCGACGCCGCGTTCCGGCCGAGCGCGTCGTAAGCCACGAACTCGCTCGCGAGCTCACGGAGATCAGTTTCGAGATCGGCCGCCAGGTCGGAGTCCTCGTCGATCGCCGCGGCGAAGTGACCCACGTGATGTGCGGGACTTCGAAGTCGATCGAGCTTCCCGATTGGGGCCGATTGCGGGCCGGCCTCGGACGCCTTCGCGGATTGCGCTGCATCCATACACACCTTCGCGATGAAGGTCTCGATCGAGATGACCTGACGGACCTCGCGCTGTTGCGCCTCGACGCCATGGTCGCGATCACGATGGACGAGCGCGGCCTGCCGAAGTTGGCTCACGTCGGATCGCTGCGGCCCGTCACCGATGGTGGAGATCCGGTCGAACTACTCGCACCCACAGCGCCCGCAAATCTGGATGTCGATTTCCCAGCGTGGATTCGCGACATCGAAGACGAACTCGGCCGCCTGGATCGAACGCGCAAGATCGGCAGCTCCGAGGGCGCGATCCTGGTTTCGGTTTCGGCGGGCCGATCCGCGGACGAACTCGAGGGCCACGTCGCCGAACTCGTCGAACTCGCGCGGTCAGCCGGCGTAGCAGTCGTCGACACCGTCACCCAGCAACGCAGGCGCGTCGATCCGCGCTACGTCATGGGCGTTGGCAAGCTCCAGGAACTAGTGATCCACGCACTCCAAAGCGGTGTCGACCTGGTGATCTTCGATCAGAGCCTGAGCCCGACCCAGGCGCGAAACCTCGCTCAACGACTCGACCTGCGCGTGATCGACCGCACCCAGCTGATCCTCGACATCTTCGCCCAGCACGCAGTCAGCCGCGACGGCAAGTTACAGGTCGAACTCGCTCAACTGCGCTACCGGATGCCCCGCCTCGCGCAACGCGCGGATGTTTCGCTTTCGCGTCTCGCGGGCGGCATTGGCGGAAGAGGGCCCGGAGAAACCAAACTCGAAGTCGACCGCCGCCGCGTTCGCGAGCGCGTCGCGCGACTCGAACGCGAGCTCAAGAAACTGCGCAACCAGCGACAGTCGCGTAGGCGCCAACGCGCGCGCCGCGGAATCCCGGTACTTTCCATCGTCGGCTACACGAACGCGGGTAAGAGCACGCTACTGAAGGCGCTCACGAACACGGAAGCGCACATCGCCAACGCACTTTTCGCGACGCTGGACCCCGCCTCGCGCCGGCTTCGTTTTCCGCGCGATCGCGAGGTGATCATTACGGACACCGTCGGCTTCATCCGCGACCTGCCGCCGGAACTGGTCACGGCATTTCGAGCGACGCTCGAAGAACTGACGGACGCGGATCTACTGCTCCACGTCGTCGACGTCGCCACTCCGGATTGGGAGCGACGAATCGCCACGGTACGGCAGGTCCTCGACGAGATCGGCATCTCGAACGCGCCAGAGCTGCTGGTCTTCAACCAGATCGACCGACTGCCCGCCGGCGAAGCCAAAGCCCTGCTCGAAAACCACACCGGCGTGGCAATTTCAGCCCTGAAGCGAATCGGCTTGCAGGATCTCCTCTCGGATGCAGAAGAGCTACTATGGGCCGAAGCCGATTTCCCGAGCGAGGACAACCGCGAGCGAAAGCGCATTCCACCTCTCACCGCTGACGGAACCTGATGACACAACCTAGAGCAAAAATCATCGGCACCGGCATGCACGTCCCGGACCGCGTCGTGACCAATGACGAACTCGCGGCCCTGATGGACACCACCGACGAGTGGATCCGCCAGCGCACGGGAATCGAAGAGAGGCGTTACATCGAGCCGGGGCAACAACCCTCCGACCTCGCCAGCACAGCTACGAAGCATGCGCTCGAGGCCGCGCAACTCGGCCCGGAAGACATCGACTGCATCGTGCTGACCACGCTGTCCTCTCAGGCGGACTTTCCCGGCACCTCGTTCTTCCTGCAAGATCAGCTCGGGCTCTCGGAGACGCCGTGCTTCGATGTCCGCGCACAGTGCAGCGGATTCCTGTTCGGGCTCGGCGTCGCCAACGGCTTCATTTGCTCGGGGATGTACCGGCGCGTTCTCGTCGTCGGCTGCGAAGTGCACTCCACCGGAATCGACATCAGCGATGTCGGGCGGGACGTTGCGGTGATCTTCGGCGACGGTGCGGGCGCCGTGCTGCTCGAAGCGACGGAGGACGAGAACGATGGCTCCGGACTGCTAGAGATCCGGCTTCACGCCCAGGGAAAATTCGCGAAGAAGCTCTGGGTCGAAGCGCCGGGCTCGGGCTTCTCGCCGGTGCGGTTGAGCCACCAGTTGATCGACGAGCGGCGGCACTTCCCGCATATGGAGGGGCGCTTCGTCTTCAAGCACGCTGTCAGGCGCATGCCCGAGGTACTGCTCGAAACCTTGAACGCCGCGAGCCTGAAGCTCGAAGACGTCGATCTCTTTCTGTTTCACCAGGCCAATCTGCGCATCAACGAGTTCGTGATGGAGCAAATGGGCATCCCCGCCGAGCGCTGCAGCAACAACATCCAGCGCTACGGAAACTGTTCGTCGGCCTCGATTCCAATTCTGCTCGACGAAGCCGCGCGCACGGGGCGGCTCGAGCCGGGCCAGATCGTGTCGATGACGAGCTTCGGGTCCGGTTTTTCCTGGGCGAGCGCTGTCCTGCGCTGGTAATAAAAATGCCGCACTGCGTCTTGCAACGCCTCGCCCAGTAGGCAATACATCTATCCAACTTACTGTTTATAATAACGAATTATAGTTATGTGAATTCACTTGACGCGATAACGCACCGTGTTATTTTCGTCCTTACCCCCATATTCCGCGCAACCCGCGCGGGCCGGGCAACACGGAAGGACCACTCCGATGGAAGAACACGAAACCCTCAGTGAAGCAACCGAAAGCCGGATCAACGAAGCCGTCCAGTTCGTCGACGACGAGTTCCAGCGGATTCAAAAAGAGCTGAGCGCTCGCCGAAAGTCGATCGAAAAGGAGTTTACGTCCAAGCGAAAGACGGTGGAGAAGCGCACCCGCAAAGAGCTGAAGCGGATCCAGACGGAACTCAAGAAGAATCCGATCGTGAAGCGAGCCGACGCGGTCCGCAAGGATGTCACCAAGCAGGTCGAGACCCGCGTGGACTCCCTCCTGGGATTGATGCAGGTCGCCTCCAGGTCGGACGTGCAGCGAATCAACCGAAAGCTCACGACGCTGAACAAGCGCCTCAAAGCGATCGAGGAAAGCCGCAAGACCAACGGCAGCTCGCCGTCGATCTAGCTCGACGCTGCAAGCGAATCCGCAGGATTCGCCAGCTCATTCTGGGCCGCCGCCCGACGGAAATCGCGCGGCGGCCCTTCTGCTTCTAGCACGGCGACGACGGCTCCAATGGGTCCTTTCGGCTAGGCTGTCGCCAACCGTCCACCCGAGGACCCCATGGCCGACTACACCGGCGTTGATTTTCTGCGCTTCGACGAAATGCTCGACGACGAAGAGTGTGTCGCGCGCGACTCCGTGCGCGAGTTCGTATCGAAAGAATTCCTCCCGCTGCTGCAGGAGCACATCCGAAAGGACGGCTCGTTTCCGATGCAGCTCGTGCCGATGATGGGCGAGCTCGGACTCTTCGGAACAAACCTCGAAGGCTACGGCTGCGCGGGCATGAACAACGTCGCCTACGGGCTCGCGATGCAGGAACTCGAGCGCGGCGACTCCGGGCTGCGCTCGTTTGCCTCCGTGCAGGGCTCGCTCTGCATGTACCCCATCTACACCTATGGCTCGGAAGCCCAGAAGGAGCGCTGGCTACGCGAGATGGCCGAAGGCCGCGAGATTGGCTGTTTCGGCCTGACGGAGCCCGACGCCGGCAGCCACGTCGGCGGCATGCTCACCAAGGCCGAAAAGCGCGGCGGCAGCTGGGTGCTCAACGGCACGAAGCGCTGGATCACGAACGGATCGGTTTCGTCGGTTGCGATCATCTGGGCAAAGACCGAAGACGGAGTGCGCGGATTCCTCGTCGAAACGGATCGGCCCGGCTTCGAGGCCCGCGATATCAAGGGCAAGTTCTCGCTGCGCGCCTCCGTAACGTCGGAACTCTTCCTGACGGACGTCGAAGTACCCGACGAGAACCTGTTGCCGGGCGCGAAAGGGCTGCCCGGCCCGCTCGGTTGCCTCAACCAGGCGCGCTACGGGATCGCCTGGGGCGCGATCGGAGCCGCGATGGCGTGTTACGACGAGATCCTGCGCTACTCGCAGGAGCGCAACGTCCAGGGCGGATCGCTCGCCGGCAAGCAACTCACGCAGGAAAAGCTGGTCTACATGCTCACCGAGATCACCAAGGCCCAGCTGCTGATCCTGCGCATCGCGCGCCTCAAGGACGAGGGCAAGCTCCACCACACGATGGTCTCGATGGCCAAGCGCAACAACGTGGACATCGCACTCAACGTGGCCCGGATGGCGCGCGACCTGCTCGGCGCAAACGGTATCGTCGACGACTACCAATCGATGCGCCACATGGTGAATCTCGAGACCGTCCGCACCTACGAGGGCACCCACGACATCCACACGCTGATCCTCGGCGAGCACATCACCGG
>JAFDAW010000371.1 GCA_019313605.1 Deltaproteobacteria bacterium | reverse complement strand
CGGCCCCGGCCTCGATCGCCTCGGGGTACGACATTTCGCGCACGCTGGCGGGCGCGTTCTGCTCGATCCAACCGTTCGCGAGATCTTCGATCGCCTCGATCTGGCCGTCGTCGAGTGCTGAATCGTGGGTAAAGTCGAAGCGCAGACGATCGGGTCCGACCAGCGAGCCTTTCTGCATGGCCTGATTTCCGAGCACGGTGCGCAGTGCCGCGTGCAGCAGGTGGGTCCCCGAGTGATTGCGGACCGTCGCCGCGCGGGCATCGGTGTCCACGGTTAGTTCGGCTTCGGTGTCGATGCGAATTTCGCCCTCGGTGACCACGCCGCGGTGAACCACGAGCTGCTGCACCGGGCGCTGGGTATCGGTGATTTCGACGGCTCCTCCGGATACCTGCAGCGCACCTCGGTCGCCCACCTGTCCACCACTTTCGGCGTAGAAGGGGGTTTCGTCGACGACGATCTCTACCGCTTCACCGCAGTTCGCGACTTCGCGGCTCTCACCATCGACCAGCAGCGCGCGAATCGTCGCGGTTCCGGTCAGGCTCGAATAACCGCTGAAGCGCGTACTGATGTCGGATGCGAGCTGCCCGTAGATTTCTGCGACGCGTTCGTCACCACTTCCCTTCCAGGCCGCGCGCGCTCTCTGTCGTTGCGCGGTCATCGCCGTATTGAAGCCGACTTCGTCGATCTCCAGGTTCCGGCCGGACAGGATGTCTGCCGTCAGGTCGACCGGAAATCCAAAAGTGTCGTAGAGCTTGAAGACCGCCTCGCCCGGCAGCACTTTCGAGCCACTTTTTTCGAGTGCGGCGATGTCTTCTTCGAGCCGAGCGAGCCCCTTCGAGAGCGTCTCGAGGAAGCGCTCCTCTTCCCGTTGAATACGGCCCGTGATGTAGGCGCGTCGATCGCGAAGCTCTGGATACGCGGAAGCCATCTCGTCGATTACCGCGTCGCCGATGTCGAACAAGAAGGGTCGCTCGATGCCCAACAGTACGCCGTGGCGCGCGGCCCGGCGCAGCAGGCGGCGCAGCACGTAACCCCGGCCTTCGTTTCCGGGCAGGATGCCGTCGCCGATCAGGAAGACCAGCGACCGAGTGTGGTCGGCGATGACGTTCATCGAAACGTCGTGCTCGGGGTTCTCCCCTCGCTTGACTCCGGAGGCCTGCTGGATCCGGTCCATGATTCCGCGAAAGAGATCGGTGTCGAAATTCGACGGAACGCCCTGGAGGACGGACGCGAGGCGCTCGAGGCTCGCACCCGTGTCGATGGACGGCTTCGGCAGCGGCGTCATGTTTCCCGCCGCGTCGCGATCGAACTGCATGAAGACGAGGTTCCAGATCTCGAGCCAGCGCCCGCAATCGCAGGAAGGGTCGCAGCTGTCACTCTTGCAATGGCTGTTTACGCCGAAATCGATGTGGATTTCCGCGCAGGGTCCGCAGGGTCCGGTTTCGCCCATCGACCAGAAGTTCTCGTCCTCGTCGAGGCGAAAGATCTTCTCCACCGGAATCCCGATTTTTTCGCGCCAGAGGTCGTAGGCTTCATCGTCTTCGCGAAAAACCGAGACGGCGAGCCGGGCGGGGTCGATTTCAAATTGCTCGGTGAGCAGTTCCCAGCTGTACTCGATCGCCTCGAGCTTGAAATAATCGCCAAATGAGAAATTGCCCAGCATCTCGAAGAAGGTGTTGTGGCGGGGTGTGCGCCCGACATTTTCGAGATCGTTGTGCTTGCCCGATACGCGCAGGCACTTCTGGGAGGTTGCCGCCCGCACGTAATCGCGGGTTTCCGATCCCAGGAAGGTGTTCTTGAACGGAACCATCCCGGCGTTGGTGAACAACAGGGTCGGATCGCCCTCGGGGACCAGCGAAGCGCTCGCGACGATCTGGTGCCCCTTCGCTTCGAAAAAGCGCAGAAACAGCTCTCGGATTTCGCTCGCACTTCGAGCCATCACCCCTCCAACCCACCGGGATCGCGCATGATTCCGAACTATAACCGAGCCCACAAACCCCCGCAGACCCCGCTCGAGGCGCATCAGCGGCCGCACGCCGCGCTCAACCTACCAAGAATTTCAGCTTAAAAGCTCACCCGCAGACCAGCCCGGCGAGGCAAGATCCCGCCCAAGAGCATCATCGCAATAGGAAGCAACTCTTCCCAGACCGACCCAGTCAACTGGGCCCCGGCCAGCGGGAGCCTACTCAATAGATAACGGAACTGTCCGGGCAGCCAGCGGGAGCCTACTCAATAGATAACGGAACTGTCCGGGCAGCCAGCGGGAGCCTACTCAATAGATAACGGAACTGTCCGGGCAGCCAGCGGG
>JAFDAW010000370.1 GCA_019313605.1 Deltaproteobacteria bacterium | reverse complement strand
ATTCGAGCGCGGGCGAACTGCGGTATTGGCTCGCGCGCCAGGACCTCGTGCCGGAGCCGGTCACTTCGCCAGTAGGTCGCGACGAACTGCTGTCGCAGAGTGGGCTTGACAGCGCCGAACTCGATCGACTGGAACAACTCGGGTTTCTTCGCCCGACGCGGGAGGAGCAGTCACTGCTCTACTCACCGAACGATGTCGCCGTCGTACAGTCCGTCGCAGCGATGCGCCGGGCCGGGCTGAACGAAGACAGCGGCTTTGCGCTCGACGACATGCTCATTTACATGGACGCGATGCAGAAACTGGTGGTGGAAGAACTCGCACTCTTCAGTCGCGCAATGGGTGAGGCGGGACGCGAGAAGATCGTTGAACTCGCAGAGGCCGGCATCGAAGGAACAACCGGGCTCTTGCTGGGACTCCGTCGGCGAATCTTGTTGGATCTGCTCTTGGAAGACGATGGAGCAAGGCCCGAATGATCTCGCGGTTCACCGTGAGATAGGAGGATCGAACATGCGCGCTGCCGTACTGCGCGGCAAGGGACAGCCGCTCGAGATCGCTGACCTCGAAATCGCCGCGCCCGCGCCGGGCGAAGTCAAGATCCGACTCGTAGCCAGTGGCATCTGCCGTAGCGATCTTTCGGTCACCACCGGGGTGCTGAAATCGCCCATGCCGGTCGTTCTCGGCCACGAGGCCGCCGGAATCGTCGAGGAATTGGGTGAAGGCGCCACCGAATTGCGGCTCGGAGATCGCGTCGTCGTTTCCCTCTCACCAGCCTGTGGTGACTGTCTCTTCTGTAAGGAGGGCGCACCCAACCGCTGTGTACAGATGGCCCCCGGCATGATCGGCTCTACCATGCTCGACGGCAGCAACCGGCTCTCACAGAATGGTGAGCGCGTCTACCAGCTCTGCGGTGTCGCGTCCTTCGCGGAAGAGGCCATCGTCTGCGCGCGCTCATGCATCGTGGTGGACGACGACGTTCCCCTCGAGCGTGCCTGCCTGCTCGGATGCGGCGTGCTCACGGGTGCCGGTACGGTCTTCAACTCCCCCGACATAAAACGAGACACCAGTCTCGCAATCATCGGTTGTGGCGGTGTTGGCCTCGCGGCAATCCAGGCCGCACACATCGAAGGTGTGGCACCGATCATCGCAATCGACATCGACCCGGCGAAACTCGCGCTCGCAAAGGAGCTGGGTGCCCACCACGCACTCGACGGGAAGGACGACGTACAGAAGGCAATCCGTAAACTCACCGGGCTCGGCGTCCACACGGTGATCGAAGCGATCGGGAACCTGGCGACGATGGAGTCGGCTTGGGAAATGTTGCGGCCCGGCGGACTGGAGATCGCGGTCGGCATGCCGCGGGCCAGCGAAAAGATCCCGATTCGCGCGGGTGGTCTCTTCCTGGAAAAACGGCTCGCCGGCTCCACCTATGGCGGATCGGATCCGCGGCGCGACATCCCGCGGCTACTGGGTCATATCCGGAAGGGTGAGTTCCGCCTCGACCCGCTCGTGTCCGAGGAGCTGCCGCTCGAACGCGCACAGAGTGCACTGGACGATCTGGCGGCGGGTCGCGGCGCACGCCACGTGATCGTCTTCGATGGCTGACCAACAACGATCAACCAACAACCGACGAAAATTCGTCAATGGAGAAGACAATGAAATTCGGGTTGCTCCATCTCTTTGAAAGCCCAGCGGGACGAAGCGAGAAGCAGATGCTCGATGAGCAGGTGCGGCTCATGGAGACCGCAGAGGACTACGAATTCGACTCTGTATGGCCCGCAGAACATCACTTCAGTGAGTATGGCGTTTGCGGCTCGCCCGCATTGAATCTCGCCGCCATTGCACGAACGACGAAGCGAGTGCGGCTCGGCACCGGCGTCGTGGTTCTGCCCTTCCACCACCCGATCCGCGTCGCCGAGGACTTTGCCATGCTCGACCAGCTCTCCGGCGGGCGAGTGGAGTTCGGAGTCGGACGCGGCTACCAGCCGGTGGAATTCGAGGGCTTTGGCGTCGACCAGACGCGCAGCCGCGAGATCTTCGACGAATCGATCGAAGTGATCCGCCGCTGCTGGACCGAAGACAAGCTGAACTTCGAGGGCAAGCACTACCAGTTCAAAGACCTGGATGTGCGCCCGAAACCGCTGCAGCAGCCTCATCCCCCCATCTGGATGGCCGCGCTGTCGGAAGAGACCTTCGAGAAGGCCGGACGCCTCGGCTTCAACCTGCTGCTCTCACCCGTCTTCGGAGGGTCGCTACAGGGTGCGGCGGATCGCATCAAGCGGTATCGCGACTCGCTGGCGAAGCACGGCCAC
>JAFDAW010000369.1 GCA_019313605.1 Deltaproteobacteria bacterium | reverse complement strand
CCCCCCCCCGGGCGCAAACGTCTTCATGCCAGGCGCATGAATCTCCTTCCCCATCCAGTCGCCCAGCACCCCACACACCAGCTGCTGCGCTTTCATCCCATTCAATCCACGGCTCTCTCGATCGCGACCGGATGCGTCCGGTCCGGCGGCGGATGATGAGAGACTCGCAACTTCGTATGTTACAAATTGACTTCATTGACGATTGGGTGGAGGCGGCTGAATCGGACCTGCGTACGATTCGGGGCACATGGGCGCCGACGACCCGACCCCGTGCATCGTTCAACTCGATGCCCCCATGTGCCGATCAGGGTAGAGACGGAGGGCGCGTTGGCGTCGAGGCTTGAGTGCAGGTGAAACGAGTAGATCGAGAGGGGGCCCCGTTGACGACGAGCCTAACGAGAGAAAACTGTTCTTCGCGCTGCCGGCTGCTCCTGGCGCCGCTGCTGGCCCTGGTGGCCCTGGCGGGCTGTGCCGTCGGCGGGCACTCGGTGAATCCGGAGGCTTTGGACGGCTCCTCGGCCCGGGCCGTGAGCCAGATGGACTCAGAGTCCCTGGTCGCGGAGGCGCTCGAAGCCTGCGAATCTGCCGAGACACTCTGGCAACAGGGCGACCTCGAAGCCTCGCTCGCCACGCTGGACGTCGCCTACGAACTCTTGCTGCAGATCCCGGACGACCCGAGCCTGATCCAGCAGAAGGACGACCTTCGCCACCTCATCTCACTCCGGGTGGTCGACATCTACCGCTCGCAGCTGACGACCGCGGCCGACCTGAACTCACCGATCCCGGTGGAGATCAACGAACACGTCCAGCGGGAGATCGCGCGATTCACCGGCCCCGAACGCAGCTTCTTCATCGACTCGTATCGGCGCTCGGGACGCTATCGACCGATGATCGTCCGCAAGCTTCGTGAGGCGGGGCTTCCCGAGGAGCTGAGCTGGCTTCCGCTGGTCGAGAGCGGCTTCAAGGACCGCGCGTTGTCCCGGGCTCGCGCCCTGGGCATGTGGCAGTTCATCTCGTCCACCGGATCGCGATACGGTCTCGATCGCAGCCACTGGATCGACGAGCGAATGGACCCGGAGAAGTCGACGGACGCGGCCATCGAGTACTTCACCGACCTGCACGGGATGTTCGGCGACTGGATGATGGCGCTGGCCAGCTACAACTGCGGCGAGAACCGGGTGAAGAGACTGATCCGGCGCCAGGAGGTCGGCCACCTGGATCGATTCTGGGATATCTACGGCGGCCTTCCGACCGAGACGGCCCGCTACGTGCCGCGCTTCCTGGCCACACTCGCGATCGTGCGCAATCCCGAAGCGTACGGTCTGGAGCTCCCGGAGCCCTACCCCGTCATCGATATCGAGACGGTCCAGGTGAATCGGCACCTGCGCCTGAGCGACCTGGATGCCGCCCTCGAGCTGGAGCGGAATGCGCTCGTCGGTCTGAACCCCGAGCTGCGCCGCGGCACGACCCCCGCAGACCGCTATGCGCTCCGCGTGCCCGCAACCGTCGCCGCATCGCTCGACGAGAAGGTCGCGGCCCTGCCCGCCTACGTCCCGCCGCCGGAGATGACCTTCGCGCGCTACAGGGTACGCCGCGGCGACACGCTATCCACCATCGCCCGCCGCCACCGGACCACGGTGACCGCGATCGTGAAAGCCAACAAGCTCGGCAGCCGCAACCGCATTCGAGCGGGACAGCGTCTCAAGATCCCCCAGCGAGGCGGCCGGACGCTGGCCGTCGCGGCGAGCAGGGGCGGCGAAAGCGCGCCGGTGACCCACACGGTTCGCCCGGGCGACAGCCTGTGGCTGCTGGCGTCGCGATACGGAAGCACGGTCGACCGCATCAAACGGGACAATGGCTTGCGCAGCGTCCGCCTCGCGGTCGGCCAGAAGATCGAGATCCGAACGGGAAGTTCGGCAGGCTCGCGCAGCTACACCGTGCGCAAGGGCGACTCGGTCGGCCGGATCGCGCAGACCCAGAACACGTCGGTCGATGGACTCCTGCGTACGAACGGCCTCTCGCGATCGAGCAAGATCTATCCCGGACAGGTCATCCAGCTCCCGAACTGAGCGCCGCGGGCGAGCCGTCGAGCCGAGTGGCGAAGTGGACGGCGGTCGGGCGCTTGCGAGATCGCCGAGACTTGTGGTCGCGGCGGGAATCGCGAATGGTGGAGGCGGCGGGAATCGAACCCGCGACCGCTTCGTCGAGCCTGTCCCCAAAACTCGTACACAAGCACCGCGTCAGCCCAGCAGAAGCGAAGCTAATTCAAGCTTTCGATTCGGCTTGGATGAGCAATCCGAACCGCCGAACTTGG
>JAFDAW010000003.1 GCA_019313605.1 Deltaproteobacteria bacterium | reverse complement strand
CGCTGCGCGCGTTCACTGTGCGTCGACGAGAACCTTGAGTTGGCCGGCGTCGCCTGCGCGCCGGAGGGCTTCGTCGCAATTTGCCAGTGAGGTGCGATGGGTGATCAGCGACGAGACGTCGATACTTCCGGTTTCGAGGGCTCGTAGAGCCGGCGGAAACGGGCCGCAGCGAGAACCGACGACGCGGATTTCATTGACGACCAGGGTCGATAGATCCAATTTGGCTTTGGTGGCGGTCGTGCTCTTGAGCACGACGGTGCCGCGCGGTCGGGTCGCGGCCAGCGCCATTCGCAGGCCTCCGATCGAGCCCGTGGCGTCAACGACCAGCGAGTAGAGGCCGGGGTTCCAGTGCTGTTCTTGCACGGTCTGGATGTCGCGTCGCGCGAGAATTTCGAGATTCTTTTCATGGTGACCCACGACCAGAACCTGCGCGCCCGCTTGGCGCAAGACCTGCGCGACGAGCAGGCCGAGTTTGCCGTCGCCCAGCACCACGCATTCCTGGTTGGGCATGACGTGAACCTGTTCGAGTACCTCGTACGCGGCTGCGAGCGGCTCTGCGAAGACTGCGATGTCATCGGAGACGCTCGGCGGAACGGTGTGAAGGTTCGCGATCGGGACATTCACGTATTCCGCAAAGCTTCCGTCAGCTTCGAGGATCCCCATGACGCGGCGCGACGGGCAGTGGCGCTGGAGCCCCTCGTAGCAGATGGGGCAGCTCTCGCACGCGAAATTGATTTCTCCGACGACGCGTTCGCCGCGCCATTCCTCGGGCCCTTCTTCGACGACGCCGACAAATTCGTGGCCGAGGATCCCGCGAAACGACATGTAGCCCTTGACGAGCTCGCGGTCGGTGTTGCAGACGCCCGCGACCGTGACGCGCACGAGCGCTGAATCCTGCGCGAGTTCCGGTTTCGGAACGTCGGAGACGGTTGCGGTCTTGCCATCGTAGGTCAGGGCGCGCATCGGGATCGAAATCGTTGCACGACAACCCTTGGTCCCGCAACCCTTCAATCGGGGCTCGGCCTGCGTATAATCCCGTCGGAGGTCTCGCGATGCCCATGCCCCCGAAGGTCTGCCCCCAGTGCGGTGAAGAATATCTGCACACCGCCTCGGTCTGTATCCACTGTGATGTGGCTTTGGTTCTGGAGGGCGAGCAGTCCGCGCAGCAGGCGCCCGAAGAGCTGCCTCCGGCATCCGAACTGGTCTGCGTGCGGGCCGCATCGATGGGTTGGGCGATGAGTCTTTCGGAGCATCTCGTAGAGGCTGGAATTCCCCACCGGGTTCAGGCGGCGGAAGGCGATGCGGATGAGGGCAGTCGGCGCAAGCCGGGTCAAAACCTTCCCTTTGGTGTATTCGTACTCGCCGAGCACGCTGAGACCGCGGCTCAAATCGATTTCACCCATACCGAGCGGCAGATCCCCGATATCCCCGAAGACTTCGGCCAATCCGAGATCAGCGCAGATGACTGCCCGGCCTGTGGCGAATCGATCTCGCCGACAGCGACCGAATGCGGTGAGTGTGGCCTCGCGTTGTTGCCTCCCGAATGAAGCTGCGCGCGCTTGCGAAAGCGCTCGCCTAGAACGGTTCTCGCCATGCCGCGCCGAACACGAAGTCCCGCTGCGGCTTGCGCTCTCTGGGAGCGAGGTCGCGTTTACGGATCTCCTCGGGGAGCGAATCGGGGTCGCCCGCATAGCCGATCGCAATCCCCGTCACCGCCTCTGATCCCTCCGGGATCTCGTAGATCTCTCGCGCGCGATCCGGAAGGATGCCCCCCATTTGGTGCACCGATAAACCGCGCGCGGTGGCTTCCGCGACGAGATTTCCTGTTGCCAGACCGAGGTCGTGAAGCGCGACGCGGTTGGGTTTCCCGTTGCGCTTGAAATCGAGTGTCGCCACGCCGAGCGCGAGAACCGGCGCGGCCTTCGCCCAGTCCTGGTTTGCCTCCATGAGGCACGAGAGCAGGCGCGCAAACTCCGTTTCTTGCGCCTTCGTCGCCACGATGTAGCTCCAGGGCTGTTCGTTGAACGAAGACGCGGCCCAGCGCGCCGCTTCGAAGAGGCAACGGAGGTCCGCTTCCGAAACCGCGCGATCCGCAAACCCGTAGGGGCTCCAGCGTTCTGCGACGAAATCCTGAACCGGGTGTTCGGTGTTGGCGTGTTTGATCACTCCGCTGTCCCCTCCGAAATTGAACGGCGCTCGTTTCAGCACCGGAAAGTCTAGCCTCGCCGATCCGCACCAAACTATGACGCTGAAACCCTACATTAATTGGTGAAAGAGACTGTGGTGAGACGCTGGGTCGTCGCCCGGAGGAAATGCTTGCTCGCGCTGACGGATGGAGCGTAAAATAGTCGAGAGCCCAGAGGAGGTCTGGTCATGGGAATGATCGAACGCTTCAACGAGTACACGACAGCGCTCGAGGAGGCCTACCACGACGACGATTGGTCACGACTGGCACCCTATTTTGCTGCGAACGCCATCTATCGATCCTATTACGGCGGCGACATAGAAATTATGGGTCGCGATGGTGTGCTGAAGCAATTGCGCGCAGACGCCGAGTCATTCGACCGGAAGTTCGATTCTCGAAAGGTCGAATACTTCGACGGGCCGCGCGAAGAGCGGGGCGGGGTCTTCACGATGTGGAAGGTCACGTATACGAAGACGGGCGCGCCTGATCTCGTGCTGACCGGAAAGGAGATCGCGACCTACATCGGTGACGAGATCACGTTGCTGGAAGGCCACTATCTGCCAGAAGTATTCGACGAATTCGGCGCCTGGTTGAACGAGCACGGAAGCTTCATGCAAGCGTCCTGAGTCGAGGCGCCGCCGCAGTCTCGATTTCGTCGGCGTGCTTCGATCAGGTCAGGAGTTCTCGCTCCTCACCGATGCGTCGGATGGCTTTTTCGAGCATCGCAAAGCCCGCTTCGAGTTCTTCGTCGGTCGTGTTCACGGGAAGCAGCATGCGAATCTTCGACGGACTGCTTCCCGTACCGAACACCATGAGACCCTCTTCGAACGCCGCGTGTACGATCGCTGTTACGATTTCTTCGGATCCGTCGAAGGGAACAAAAGCCTGCATCGCTCCCATTCCCGAGCACTCGCCGATTTTGTCGGGTAGTCGTTTGCGGAGTGCGTCCAGTCGGCGCTCGAAGCGCCTGCCGAGAACTGCGATTCGACCCTCCGCTCCGAGGTAGCCGTCGGATTCGAGGCGCTCGATGATTCGAGCACCGACCGCAAGGCCGACCGTCGATCCCGCAAAAGTCCCGGCGATCAGCCCGGGGCGCGGCTTGTAGGCTTTGCGAAACAACACGGCGCTGCCCTGAAGTGCCTTGCCGACGGTCGCGACGTCGATGTACTCCTCGAGATCCAAAGTCCGGTAGGCGAAGAGTTCGCCCGTGCGCGCAAAGGTCTGCACTTCATCCACCCAGACTGCGATCTTCGCGGATCGGCAGCATTCCATCAGCGCGCTGAAGAACTCGCGCGGCGCGGTGTTGAAACCGCCCTCTCCCTGGACGAGTTCGAACAGCATGCCGGCGACTCGGCCCGGGTGGCGCTTCAGGTGGACTTCGAGTGCCGCGACGCTGCGCTCGATCGAGTTCGGGTCGTTCGGGTCGAAGAAGGGGATGTGAAGCACGTTTCCTCGGAGCGGCAATCCCTCGCGGTAGCCGGGGCGGTCCGTCAGTTCTGCCATCGCGAGCGTCCGGCCCGCGAAGGCACCTTCGAAGACGATCACGCAGGATCAGCTTGAGGGCGTTCTCGTTCGCCATGGCTCCGGAAATTGACAACCAGACGTGTTTCATCTGCTTGCCCGCGTGTCGAAGCAATGCCTTCGAGAGATTCAGGTACTCGGCACCCGGGAAGAGGTGCCCCTGATAGACGGCGCCGCCCGCCGCGGCGACGACGGCGGTTTCGAGCAGGTCGGGGTCGCTGTGTCCGAAACCGTAGACGCCGATTCCCGAGATGAAGTCGATCCGGGTGGTCCCGTCTGCGAGTCGAACGCGCGCGCCGCTGCCGGTCCCGCCGCTCACCGCCCGGTAGAAGAGCGGTTGCCCGCGCAGTCGTTCGATCTCGCGCAAGGTGCGCTCGTAGGCCTTTGGCGAGAGCGCACTTTCGTCGATTTCTTCTGCCACCGCCGCTAGCAGCTCGCGCGCGGCCTGCCGCACGCGGGACGCGTCAGGGCGATTCTTGACGCCGTTGGAATTGTGGTTAGCCATAACCGAGACTGTATCGGCGCATTCGGCGCCGGGCTTATCTCATCAGCGTGGGTTCTTCACCACAGGTGGGTTGACTATCTTGTCTTGGCAGTTCGTCCAATCACCCGGCTCTCAATCGCCGGGTTTACTTGCCAGCTTCAGAGGCCGATGGTGGGTGGGGGCGGGGCGACTCGCTCGCGTGGAGAGGTGGTGGTGACCGCAAAGAAGAAGGCCAAGAAAAAGGCGGCGCGGAGCGCAGCACGCGCGAAGCGAAGCGGCAGCAAGCCGGGCCCTCAGCACATCGATACGCCCCATCTCTGCCTTTTGCGCGCGCCCGCACTCTCCGTGACGCCGCGCCCGATGCGGCGCGAGATCCGGGTGGCGACGTACAACGTTCATCGCTGGACCGGGCTCAACGGCCGGAGCGCTTCGGATCCCGCGCGGGCCGCGTTCGTCATCTCCGAGATGGCTGCGGATGTCATCGCACTTCAGGAGGTCATGCGACCCCATCGCGGCGACGATCCGCTCGAAGCGCTCGCCGAGGCGTTGGGAATGCACGTGACGTTTGCGGCCACCCGCGTCCACAAGCGGGGCGAACTCGGCAACGCGATCCTTTCGCGCTGGCCGATCGGCGGCGTGTCGATGCTCGACCTCTCCTACTCGAGACTCGAAAAACGCGTCGCGGTCGCTGCGCAGATTCCGTTCGATCGCGGTGTGCTCGAGGTCGTCGCGACCCATCTCGCCCTTGCGGATCGCACGCGTCACAAACAGGTGCGCGCGTTGCTCAGTCATCCGCAGCTGGGTCGCGGTCCGACGGTGCTGCTCGGCGACATGAATGCCTGGAGGCGCTGCCCCGCAACCCGCGCGCTCGACTCAGAGCCCTGGATGACTGCCGGGATCGAATTTCCGATGTCCTTTCCCGCGGCGCGCCCCGTGTTGGCGCTCGACCGGATCTACACCAGCGGTGTCGACCTGGTCGATATCTCTGCGTATGACAGCCGCGCGGCTCAGCGCGCGTCGGATCACCTGCCCGTTGTCGCTCGGATCCGATTGCCCGGCTGAGCGCTATGGGTTCATGCCCGTAGGTCTTCGGATCAGATTTGGATCTTCTGCCAGGCATTCGACCGGAAGCGCAGGAAGAGCATCGTGGCCAAAAGCGTGATGTGTAGGAGCGAGGCCAGCCACGCTCCGGTAAGACCGTGGTCGAGAACCACTCCCACGTAGTACGCGAGCGGAACCAGAAGCCCCCAGCCCATCGCGGTTTCCACCGCGAACGGCCATCGGGTATCTCCGGCGCCTCGCAGTGCACCCTCGGAGATGATCGCCACGGCGTCCGCAAGTTGGAAGAGCGCGCCGAGCAGCAGCAGCGGCCGCCCCAACGCCAACACCTCCGGATCGGAGCTGAAAATCCGAAGCAGTGGAATCGGGATCGTGATGAATGCAACCGCAATGCAACTCGAAAGCGCGACGCCGAGCAGGATCGATGAGCGAAACGTGCGAGCCGCTGCGGACGGGTTTCCTGCACCGATGTACCGGCCCACCAGAATCGCGGTCGCGATCGAGATGCCGACCGCCTGCATGAAGGAAAGCGAGAGCAGCATCACGAAGGCCTGGCTCGCCGCCATCGATGTGTCTCCCATGCGTGCAACGAGCGTGGTAAACGCGGAGAAAGACATCATGCCGATGAACCACTGGCCGCCGATCGGCGCACCCGTCCAGAGGAATCGCCGGATCTGTTTCGGGTTCAACGCAACAGGGTGGGTATTGCAGCGCTTTGCGATCGAGCGGCGTTGGAAGATCACGAGCAACACGATCGCGTTGCTCCACTGCGCGATTGCGGTCGCGACGCCGGCTCCCGCGACGCCCCACTTCGGCAGACCGAGTTCTCCGAAGATCAAGCCGTAATCGAGAACGATATTGACCGCGTTCGCAACCAGTGTGACGTACAACGGTGTTCGGGTGTCGCCGAGCCCGCGATAGAATGAATTGACCACCATCACGAACACAAAACCGAGTTCGCCGATCAATCGCGCCTGGACGTAGTCCGCGGTCAGGGTTTGCATCTCCAGCGAGGGTCCCAGCAACGCGAGCGCGGGTTTGACCAACCAGGCGACGATCGCGATCAAGACGATCGCGGTCGGAATCAAGGCGTAGAATCCCTGCCACACCCAGGGTCCACAGCTTCCCGAGTCGCCCGCACCGTCCGCTTGCGAAACGAAGGTCTGGATGCCGCTCGCGGTTCCGAAGAAAATCGAAAACAGGGTCCAGAGCCAGATCCCGCCGAATCCCACCGCGGCCAGTTCCGTCGCTCCGATGCGGCCGACCATCGCCGAATCGACCACGCCCATCAGGCTCGTCGAGAGCTGGGTGAGCACCACCGGGAAGGCGAGCAGGATCACCTCGCGGAGCCCACCGCCCCGGATCGGTGCCGGCGACGAGGGGGGGGCGATTTCGGGTAAGGGTGTCACGAGAACTCCGGATGCGAACCAGACCGTGCCGTGTGCGCGGCCCTGGGGACCACTTTCCGGGTTTTCTCAGCCGGGAAGGGGAGGGCCTCCGCTGCCGTCGCTCCGCAAGCGGCGGTTGTTGGATCTCGCCTGCAGGGGTGAATCCGCACCCTCTGTGCGGGCGATGGGTACCATGGCCGACCCCCTCCGGCAATTTGATCGTGTTGCGCGGCAACCGTCAGGCAGTTAAACCGGTGTAGATGTCGCTTCGATTCCGCACTGCCTGGCTCCGCGTCGGATGCGCGCTCTGTGTGGCGCTTCTCGCGTTGGGATGCTCGAGTTTTCGGGGTGCGCGCTTGTATCAGAGCGGGACGAGCGCACTCGACCGCGGCGACTCCGCAGAGGCGATCGCGGAGCTGGAACGCGCCGCGGACTTGTTGCCTGAAGCTTCGGAGGTGCAGAACCACCTCGGACTCGCCTACCAGGCGGCTGGACGCGAACGCGACGCGGAACTCGCGTTTCGCCGCGCAGTTGCTCTCGACTGTGGAAATGTGGCGGCGGTAGAGAATCTTCGCGTCGTGCAGGCGCACGTCGGAGAAGAACGACCATGAGCGGTGACGATCGAAGCTGGAACGACGGAGACAAGCTCTCCTTTAGCGAACGCGATCGCCGGCGTCGCGACGGCCAGTCGTCGCCGAGGGAGCAGCGGCCGAAGGGAGTTTCCAAGGCCAAAGAAGAGGCCGTCACCAAGCAGTACATCAAGCAGCTCGACGGGCTCTTCTCGAAGACCAAGGGAGGTGCCGAAGTCGAGAAGCTCGGGGCGGCGGTTCGGGCGGCCCATGGCACCAGCGACCTCGCCGACGCTTGTCGACAGTATCGCGACGTCGCGGGTTTTCCGGAGGACGCCGCCCTGTTGGGGATGTTCCTGGATTCCGGTGACACCGAGTTGGTGGTCGGCGGCCTCGAAGCACTGCAAGCCGCCTGCGAGGCCGAGGGCTTCAAGGCGTCGGGCGGTCTGCGCTCGCAGATCCGGATGCTCGCCGAGGACCCTGACGACGAGGTGGCCGAACTCGCCGAGGCACTCGCCGCGCGGCTCTAGCGCTCGTTTAGCGCTCAAGATCCGCCTCTACGCCGTTCGCGTCGTCAGTAGCGATCGCAAAGTAGTTGAATCGCCCAGCTCGCTCGATTAATGTGGCTCTATGTCACACGAGGTCGAACAGCGCTCGCTCTCTCAGTATCTCGAGGAGCACAATCTCAAGCACACCAAGCAGCGTGAGGCGATCCTCGCAGCTTTTCTCGAAGCGACCGGCCATATCACCAGCGAAGAGATCCACAGCTGCGTTCGCGCCGACCATCCGAACATCGGCTACACGACCGTCTACCGCACGATGAAGCTCTTGTGCGACGCGGGGTTGGCGAGCGAACGGCGGTTCGACGACGGCGTCACCCGCTACGAGATCGAGCAGGAGCACCACGATCACCTGGTCTGTCTGCGCTGTGGAAAGATCATCGAGTTCGAATGCGCGATGATCGAGAAGACCCAGATGGAAATCGCCGACCGCTACCAATTCCGCGTCCTACGCCACCGGCACGAGCTCTACGGGCACTGCGACGCCTGCGCTGAAGAAGTCGCCAAATAGCCGCGAATACGCGGATTTAGCTCAAAAACACCATTTATTTGAGATTTGACTCGTTCTTACGGGTTTTAGGTCAGTTTTCTCTCATTTTTCACCCAGTTGACAACAAACCGCACCTCCGGCTAGCCTGCGCGTGATTTAATTGAAATTGAATGTTAATTTCAATACGAAGAAAGCCGAACCAGGAGAAAACAGGAGGAGGTTGAGATGGCACCGAAGATGGGTCTGAGGGCAGGTGGGATGAGGTTGGTTGCTCGGTGGTCGATTGGCGTGATCGCTGTTGTTGGCTTCGCGGGGCTCGCCGCCGCCGATGCGGCGTCCGACATGTCCATCGCCCAGGAAGATCGCATCGCGGAA
Source organism: Deltaproteobacteria bacterium (assembly GCA_019313605.1). Lineage (GTDB taxonomy): Bacteria > Myxococcota_A > UBA9160 > UBA9160 > SMWR01 > JACZVU01. The sequence goes on along the minus strand of JAFDAW010000003.1, from coordinate 21,207 downwards.
CTCGAGCGAACGGTCGCGGTCCTCGCGGACGAACTCGAGCGCACGCGGAGCGAACTCGCGGTTCCGGAAGACCAGCCCCTGTCCTCGAAATTCGGCCTCGCCCCGGCCGCCTCCAAGATCTACGGCCTCGATCGCGGCCTGTCGATCGGTGGATACGGCGAGGGTTATTACAGCGCCCTGGTCGGCGACAAAGGCGACGCCAAAAATCGCGCGGACCTGCTCCGGATGGTGCTCTACACCGGCTACAAGTTCACCGACAACATCATCTTCAATGCAGAGATCGAGTTCGAGCACGCGACGACCGGTTCCACCAAGAGTTCCAGCGGCGGAAGCGTTTCTGTCGAGTTCGCCTACCTCGACTTCCTGCTCCGCGATTGGGCGAACATTCGCGCGGGGTTGGTGCTCGCACCGATGGGTTTCATCAACGAAATCCACGAGCCCGTTTCATACTTCGGTGTGCATCGCCCGGAGATCGAACGTCAGATCATCCCGTCGACCTGGCGTGAGAACGGTGTTGGAATCCACGGAACGCTCTACGAGCAGGTCGACTACCAGGCCTTCGTGATCAACGGCTTCAACGCGGAGGGTTTCGACTCTGGAGGCCTGCGCGGCGGCCGCCAAAAGGGCAATCGCGCGCTCGCCGAACACCTCGCGTTCGTTGCGAGGCTCGACTGGACGCCGATCAACCAGGTTCTCGTCGGGGCATCCGTCTATCACGGAAATTCCGGCCAGAATCAAGATGTTGGCGTTTCGGGAGCCTTTGGTTCCTACACGGTCGAAATTCCCGACACACCCACGACGATCTGGGAAGTCCACGCGCAATACCAGGACTACGGTTTTCACCTTCGATCGCTATTCACCATGGCTGAAATCGGCGACAGTGGCGACCTGACACGCGCGCTTGGCCCCGTCGGCCTGGGCGGCGGCACCGGTGAGCTCTCCGCGGGCGAGGCCGTCGGTGGCCAGATGCTCGGCGTCTACGGCGAGGTCGCCTACGATCTCATGCCGCTCTTGTTTCCCGGCAGCGAGAAGACCCTCGAGCCGTTCTTTCGCTATTCGTACTACGATACGCAGCGCGATGTTCCGAGCGGATTCTCCAGTGACAAGAGCAAGGAGATCGAGATCTACACGGTCGGATTATCCTTTCAACCGATTTCGCGAGTCGTCATCAAGGCCGATTACCGCAACCGCAGCGCGAAGTCGGGCAAATTGCCCGACGAATTCAACCTGGGGATCGGTTTTGTTTTCTAGATCTGCAGGTCTCGTCGCCTGGCTGCTCGCTGCCTTCGTCGCTGTAAGCGCCCAGGGGAAGGTCTTCTTCTCCCAGAGCGAAGCGCTCGAGTTGGCGTTCCCCGACGCGGAGGAGGTGGCGTCGAATACCTTTATTCTCAACGAGGATCAGGTCGCTCGAATCGAGTCACTCGCAAAGTGCGAGCTCGACTCCAGGCTCGTGAAGATCTACACGGGAATGCGCGAAGGCAAAGTACTCGGCTATGCGTTGATCGACATCCACAACGTTCGCACATTGCCGGAGGCGTTCATGATCGTATTGAGCCCTGGAGGCGAAGTTCGATCCCTGCGGGTGTTGGCATTCCACGAGCCGCTCGAGTACAAACCGACGGATCGCTGGTATAGACAGTTCGACAATCGATCCATCGAAGCCCCACTTCGCGTCGGAGGAGACGTCCACGGAGTAGTTGGAGCCACACTTTCGGCCCACGCTACGACCCGCGGTGTCCGACGAGCCCTCGCGTATTACGAGGTTCTTCTCCACAGCGAGGATTGACGCGTGCGCTTCGTGATTACCGGCGAATGGACTCGAAATCGCCTGCTCCAGACCATCGTCGTGCTCTACGCCCTCTATGTAATCGGCCTGTGGCTCACGAACGCATTGCTCTACTTCAGCAAGATGAGCCTCACCGCGAGCTCCGTGATCGAATACTACCTCGGATCCGAGGAGCGATTTCTCTCGCCGCGCAGCTACCAGGGCTTGCTCGAGGTCTCGCACTTCCATCTCTTCGCGATGGGGATGCTGCTCCTGGTGCTGACCCACCTGATTCTCTTCGTTCCGCTGCGAAACACGACGAAGGCCTGGCTGATCATCGTGCCGTTTTTTGCGGCGATTCTCGACGAGGGTGCGGGATGGCTGGTCCGCTTCGCGAGTCCGAATTTCGCCTACCTGAAGATCGCGGGATTTCTGTTGCTCGAAGCCAGCCTCGCCGTGCTCGTGGCCGTTTCACTGTGGTCGGTATTCGCGGGCTCGCAGCGTAACTACAACGGCGGGTTATCCGAATCCCCCGACGAAGCCGCGGGCGATTGATCTCTCGCGCGGTTTGCGCACTGCTGCTGTCCACCCTGACGCAGGGATGCGCGACCGAGTCGACCCTCGAGCGGTCGATCTCGGACGGTCGCTATGAGATGGGCACCGTGCTCGAGATCACGCTCGAGGGTCTCGAGCCGAAACCCGCCGCCGAGGCGCTCGACGATCTTTACGAGGTGGCCACCCGGCTCGATCGATTGCTTTCGATTTACGATCCGGAGAGCGATGTCAGCCGGCTCAACCGCACGGCCGGTCTCGGTAGGCAGCCGGTCGACGCCGAGGTAGAGGAGATCCTGCAGCGCTCCATCGCCTACTCCGAACTCACGCAGGGCGCGTTCGACGTGACGATCGGCCCCGTGGTCGACCTCTGGATGGCGGCCGCCGATCGAGATGCGCCGCCAACCCCCCTCGAGTTGGCGGCAGCTCGCGAACGCGTGGGTCCGAGCCGGATTTCTGTGGTTTCCGGAGAGGGGGTTTCGCTCAGCGAATCGGGGGTGAAGCTGGATCTCGGAGGGATCGCGAAGGGTTACGCGCTCGACCGGATGCTCCCACTGCTCGAACGGCACGGGATCGAGAGCGCGTTGCTCAATTTCGGCCAGAGCAGCAGCTGGGCGGTGGGCGCCCCTGCGGGCAGCGCGGGCTGGCGCTTGCTGGTCCGCGGACCCAAGGGCCGCTTCGCGGGTCTGATCACGCTTCGCGACCAGGCGCTCTCGGTCTCGGGTAGCCAGGGCCAGTGGGTCGAAATCGGCGGCCGCCGTTACGGGCACATCATCGATCCGCGCAGCGGCGAGCCACTGATGCGTGCGCGCCAGGCAATCGTGGTTTCGCAGCGGGCGGCTTTGGCCGAGGCGCTCAGCCTCGCACTCCTCGTCCTCGATGCGGATACGGGGCTCGCTCTGGTCGCCGCCCAGCCGGATTGCGAAGGGTTGTTGATCGAGGGCGACGGCGAGTTCCGGTCGACCCCCGGCTGGGACGCCGCGGTCCACTTCGAACCCCTCCCCGAGCCTCACGAGGCGCCGTAGAGCCCCACATGTCCCCGCTTTAGGGGCCACTCAAGCTGCCCTCGAAACCCTCCGATCTATCAGGGATGGCACTCATCGAACTCAGCTGTCCGATCTGCGACGCCGACTTCGCGCTTGGTGGCGACGAAAAGCCCGGCGACGATATCTATTGCAGTTACTGCGGTTCGCCGTGTCGGCTCACGGCCGATCCCTACGACGAAGAGTGCAAGATCGAAGAAGAGATCTGACGGATCCTCACCCACTCCCTTCTACAGCCGGCTTGCGATCGCGTTCGCATAAGCTGTAAATCCGCGTTTCCAGAGCGGATTTCCGACTACGGCGCGTAGTCGATCAGCTGGCTCTCGACGTCCTCGAGCCGGGGCGCGCAGCGGTCCTTTTCCGAGAGGATCGGGGACTCGATCGGCCAGGCGATGCCGAATTCTGGGTCGTTCCACGCGACGCTGAAATCCGCTTCGGGGCGGTAGAAATCGGTGCACTTGTAGATCACCTGCGCGACGTCGCTCGTTACCAGGAAGCCGTGGAGCACGCCTGGCGGGATGTACAGCTGGTGATAGTTGTCGGCCGAAAGGTGCGTCGCGAAGTGTTTGCCGTAGGTGGGAGATCCCCGGCGCACGTCGACGCTCACATCGAAGATCTCTCCTTCGATGACGCGCACCAGTTTTCCCTGTGGGTTGGGATTTTGTCCGTGGAGCCCGCGCAGGGTGTCCTTCACCGAGGACGAGTGATTGTCCTGAACGAAGCGCGCGCGAATGCCGCCGTCGCGGTATTCCGATTCGCGGTAGCTCTCCAGGAAGAAGCCACGATCATCGCGGTGAACCGTGGGTTCGATGAGGATGATCCCGGGGATCGCGGTCTCCATGAATTGCGTCAATGCCGGTTCTCTTTTGTGAGTCGCAGCAGGTAGGCGCCGTAGCTCGACTTGCCCATCTGCTCGCCCTGCTTCGCGAGTTGGTCCCGGTCGATGTAGCCCTGGCGAAACGCGATCTCTTCGAGACACGCGATCTTCAAGCCCTGCCGTTCCTGAATGGTTTCGACGAAATTGGAAGCCTGGAGCAGCGATTCGTTCGTCCCGGTGTCGAGCCACGCCACACCACGCCCGAGCAGCTCGACGTGGAGATCGCCGCCGCGGAGGTATTCGAGGTTGACGTCGGTAATCTCGAGTTCGCCGCGGGCCGAGGGTTTCAATCCCGCTGCGATCTCCAGCACGCGGTTGTCGTAGAAGTAGATGCCCGTGATCGCGTAGTTGGAGTGGGGTTTTTCGGGTTTCTCCTCGATGCCCACGGCGTTTCGGTTCGCGTCGAACTCCACCACTCCGTAGCGCTCCGGGTCGTTGACCCAATAGCCGAACACCGTCGCGCCGTGCTCGCGCTGCGCTGCGCGGCGAAGTGATTCCGGCATGCCGTGGCCGTAGAAGACGTTGTCGCCCAGCGAGAGCGCGACGCGGTCGCTGTCGACGAAATCTCGTCCGATCAAGAAGGCCTGGGCGATCCCCTCCGGTCGGGCCTGTTCGGCGTACTGGATCTCGAGTCCGAACTGGCTTCCGTCGCCGAGCAGGCGCCGGTACGCGCCGAGATCTTCGGGGGTGGAGATCAGCAGGATCTCTCGGATCTCCGCGAGCATCAGAGTGGCCAACGGGTAGTAGACCATCGGCTTGTCGTAGATCGGCAGGAGCTGCTTGCTCACGCCTCGTGTAATCGGGTCGAGGCGTGTGCCCGCGCCGCCCGCCAACAGGATTCCCTTCATGAACTCCGCTCCAGGGGTCGTCTGAACGTACCTCGATGCCGCAGAAAGATCCGCACCCCCTCGCTCAGGGCAGGAATTTGGCCGGCTGGTCGAGCTTTTGCGGCAGATATTCTTCGATCACGTAATTGAGACCCCACTTCGCGAGCGCCTGCTGCTCGGCGCGCACGCCCATCTTCAACAGCTGTTCGATCGCCTTCTGCCACGGCTTGTGGGTCTGAAAGAACGGATCGTTCTTGAGCGCGTCTTTCGCGCGCTTGATGTCGACATCGAGCAGCGGGTGGGTGGGCAAATCGTAGTCGATGATGTCCTGGGGCGTGACGCCGAGATAGTGCGCCTGGGGGACGCAGAAGAACTGGGAGATGTGAGCGGCGTTGCCAGAACCAACCTTCAGTGTGCGGTAGATGTTGGAGATCCCGTAGGGGTCGCAATCGACGAATGCATAGACGGGGATCCTGCACTCGTCCGAGAGTTTTCGGATGAATCTGCGCGTGGCGCGGCTCGGCACGCCCGCCAGCGAAACCAGGACGCAATTTGACGACTGCCAGAACTTGTGGCTCTGCAGGCGTTGGAACACACCACCGGTTTCGATTGCGAGAACGAATTTTGCGTCGGTCTCGAACGAGAGATGTTCGACGTTCGAGGGGATCGAATAGGCGCCCGATCCAAAACGCGTGCAATCGATCCGTTCGACCTCGCCGGTTTCGCGATCTGGATCGAGAACGATGAGTTGGCCCGCCACGGCGCCACCGTGTTCGTCGGGGACGAAGCGCAGTTGCTCGCGCGAGGCGCCGCGAAGCGAAAAGAGCGCCTCGATGTCGTCCATCACCGTGTCGGATTCGGGCTGCTCGTCAAATTTGGCTTCGCCCCAGTTCTTGCTCTGGTAGTAGGCGTCTCGTTTGGTCGCAAAGTCGTTGCCTTCGACGAGCTCTTTCGACAGCCCCATCATCCGAAGCGTCTGGGCGAAACTCTTGACGGTATTCACGGTGAGGGTTCGGGTCTTCTTCTGTTTTCCGATCTCGAAATAGCCGCGCTTCGTCGAGTAGCTGACGTTCTTGAGCGAACGCACCGGAAACGTGAGGTCCGGTTTGTTCCGCTTGAGGATTTCCCGATGGACGTCCTTTGCGGTGCTGCAGATCAGGTCGACGGTGAGACGGTCGAGTCGCGCGCTTTCCTGCGCGACCTTGCTGCCCGCCCCCGCCTTGGCGCCGGTCTTCTTCGACGGCACTTTTTTCCGAACGGCTTTGGTCGTCGCCTTCTTTTTCTTGGCTGCCATGATTAGAGTTTCCGGCTCTTTTCAAGCGTTGAAGTCAGGTTCGAGACAATTTTGTCCCGTTGGCCATCGTTCAGTGACAGGATTTGCTGCAGGCCGATGGCGACCTGTGGGATGTACTTCACGATGTAGGCGCGCTTCTTCTCGGCGTCCGCTTCTCGGCGCTGTTTGCGGATGTGGGTCGCGACTTTTCGCCCGCACTCCTGGAGGCCCAGCCGGATTTCCTTGATGATTTCCGGATAGTGGGCGATCGCCTCTTTGCTCTCGGACGTAAACGGAACCCAGACGCTCGCGATGTGCACCATCAGCAGCATCGGCCCGACCGGCATCGCGCCGCGAGGTTGTTGCATCTGGTAGTTGCGCCACTCGGTGCCCGCGATCGCCTTGGTGATCGCACAGGCACCCTGCTGGTACTGGAGCGGAACACGATTCGCGTAGCGGTAGGCGGTGACCGTCTGATCTGCTGGAAGGTCACCGCCGTAGGCGAGACCGACCTCGATCAAGAATGGATTGCCGCGATAAACGGCGGGGCGCCGCGACACCGAAGCGTAAAATGCAGCCGAGACTTCCGAGCGCAGCGCCCTTTCGATGAGCTCTTCGCCGATCGGCGCGATGCAGTCCATCGGCGGCGCCATCAGTTTCGTCGCCTGGATGGCCTGGTGGATGCTTTCGGCCTGATCCCGGCTGACTTCGCCGGGGCGGCGCGTCGGCGGGACGTTCGCTTTTTTGAGGATTTCCGTCGCGGTCTTTGCGGAGACGCGACTGAAGTCCGTCTGCAGGCACGAGCGCACGTTCCTCGCCGCTGTGTCGCGGAACATCTGCATCAGTACGCCGAGTTCGACGCCGTAGGGATGCGGCTTGATTTCCGCGGTTTCCTTCGGCAAATCGTTGGTGACCCGCGAAAAGACGTGTTCTGCGCCGTGCTCCTCGGCTTTGGGAGGAACGTAGGTGATCTCGGCGTGGGGATTGGCGAGAGAGATCTGCCGGATATAGGCGTCGACGGAGTGCTGCCCGCCTCGATACGCACCTTCGAGTTCGATCTCCACGCGCGTTCCGTGTTGCTTGTCCCACTCGACCACATCGTCGCGCTTGATCTTCGGCGCGTTGAGCTTCGTGTCGATCACGAGCTCGAGGTGGTGGGCGTCTTTTTTGCGGCCGGTTCGCGTGGTGATGATGATCGGCTTGCCGGTGGTCAGCAGTCCGTACATCCCCGCGGCACTGATCCCGATCCCCTGCTGCCCGCGGCTCTGGCGCAGCCGGTGAAACTTGGACCCGTAGAGCAGGCTCCCGAAGACCTTGGGTACCTGCGCGCGAAGGATGCCGGGGCCGTTGTCTTCGATGATGACCCGAAAGCGGGTTTCGGAGATCTGGCTGATCGACACCCGGATGTCGGGAATGATCCCGGCCTCCTCGCAGGCGTCGAGAGAGTTGTCGACCCCTTCCTTCACCGTCGTGAGCAGTGCCTTCGAGGGATTGTCGAAGCCGAGCAGGTGCCGGTTCTTGGCGAAGAACTCGGAAACCGAGATGTCCCGGTGCTGTTTTGCGAGGTCGCTGGCGTTCGACCGCCTGGTGGAATCTTTCACCACCTTGGCGGGCGACCCAGCGGATTTGGCACTCCCCTTGGCTCGCGATTTGGTGGACTTGGTGGGTGATTTGGTGGACCGGGCGCTCACCTTGGTGCGCGATTTTGCGGATTTCGCGCTCGCCTTGGTGGGCGACTTGGTGGGTTTGGCGCTCACCTTGGCGCGCGATTTCGCAGTTTTCGCGCTCGCCTTGGTGCGCAGCTTGGTGGAACTCTTGCTCGCTTTGGATCGCGGCTTCGCGGCTCGCTTGTCGGCCTTGGATTTCGGCGTCGAACTCTTGGCGCGCGAGCGTTTTTGCCCCGCCTTTCGGGCAGTCAACCGCTTGCTGTCCGCCATGTCGCGCTCCCCCCCGCTGCGGGATCTTTCACTCGGATCTTCTGGCGGTCAATGCCCAGCATTTGCCGCCCAGGAGCGCTGCATTGGATTCGTTATCGGAATGTGCTCGGAGCGGAGGAGCGAAAGTTTCCGCAAAGGCGCACCTGGCCCGAGCTGAGCAGGTGGCGAACGGTTGCGACGACCTCCCGGTCGTCTCTCGTCTCGTCACAGATCACCTGAACGAGTTCTAGTAGGGTCATTTCAGGGCAGCCCGGTAGCGCGCTGGTGATCGGAACCGCAAGGCTTGTCGCCGGCATCGTCTACCTCCCTCCCCCAGTTACAGAAGCAGGATCCATGCCAGAGTCCGGCAGGATAAGTAAATCGTTTGTTCTTGGCCAGTTAAGAATTAAAGTTGCGTGATCTGCGAGCTGCAATTTGGCGCCGAAGTGACGTTTCTCGGACGGCGAGTGTCAATTTTCAGACACTTCCCTGCTCGCGCAACGCCGCCGTGGAGCGGTTGGCGGCGGTCGCTTGGGCTTCTGCTCCGCTCGTGCTCCCCAACTCCGCGGCGCGATAACTCAGTGCCTCTGCGATGGCTCGCGGCCCCGCCTCCCCTTCCTCCGCGAGGTCGGCAATCGTTCGCGCGACCCGCAGCAAGCGACGGGCGGCCCGGGCGGATAAGCCCAGCCGCTCTACCGCCGCGCCGAGTAGCCGGCGCGCATCCGCGGTTGCGCGCACCGTGCGATCGAGGGCCTCGTCCGGGATTTCTGCGTTGGTGCGGAAACCCTCCCCGCTGCTCCGGCTCTGCTGTAGGGCTCGGCAGCTATTTACGCGCGCCCGCAGTTCCGCGCTGGACGGGCCGCGAGAGGGTTCGTCGATCTGCGACCAGGCGACCGGTGCGACGGAGACGTGAAGATCGATGCGGTCGAGGAGGGGCCCCGAAATCCTGCGCGTGTAGCGCGCGGTGGTTCCGTCGTCGCAGCGGCAGTCGCGTACGCCGCTGCCCCGCCAGCCACAGGGGCACGGGTTCGACGCGGCGACGAACTGGAAGTGAGCGGGAAAGACGCAGGAAGTCTTGGCTCGGGCAATCACCACCGAGTGTTGCTCGATAACCTGACGCAGCGCGTCGAGGGTGTGGCGTTGAAATTCGGCCAGCTCGTCGAGGAAGAGTACGCCGCGGTGGGCCAGTGACACCTCGCCGGGCGCGGGCGGGTTCCCTCCACCCAGCAGACCCGCCGTACTCGTCGTGTGATGGGGTGCTCGAAACGGGCGATCGACCGCGATGGGGGTCGCACTCTCGAGTAGCCCGGCCGCGCTGTGGATTCGGGTGACTTCGACAGCTTCCTCGAACTCCATCTCGGGCAGAAAACCCGGCAGCCTCTGGGCCAGCATGGTCTTGCCGGAGCCCGGCGCGCCCCAGAGAAAAATCGAGTGGCCGCCGGCCGCTGCGACTTCCAGTGCGCGCTTGGCGCGCTCCTGACCGCGGACGTCTGTGAGATCGGGAACGCGATGACTCAACGGTGCGCGAGTCGCAACCTCCGCAGTGGATAGCTGTTCGTCTTCGAGGAGGTGGCGCAAAACGGCGCCGAGGTCGCCGGCCTCGAGAACCTGGAGGTCTGGCGTGAGCGCGGCCTCGGGTCCGTTCTCGACGGGAACGATCACGCAGCGGGACCCCGCGTCGCGGACCGCGAGGGTGAGTGCGAGTGCGCCTCTCACCGGCCGGAGGCGGCCATCGAGCGCGAGTTCGCCTAACAGTCCGAGCTTCTGGAGGCGTTCCGGCTCCAGTGCTCCCGATGCCGCGAGGATTCCGACCGCAATCGGGAGATCCAGTGCGGCACCGCCTTTGCGCAGGTTTGCGGGTGCGAGGTTGACGGTGATTCTGCGATCGGGAAATCGCTGACCGACACTCGCAATCGCGGCCCGGACGCGCGCGGCGCTTTCTCGCACCGCGGCTTCGGGCAGCCCCACGATGTCGATACGCGGCAGCTGCGAACTCAGGCGGACTTCGACTTCGACGGCGACACCGTCGACCCCGAGCAATGAAGCGCCGATCACGCGGGTCATCTCGCCTTCCACGGGACCGCGGAACAGCCGGGAGCTTCAATCCTGCGAGGCGCGGGATGGAGGCAGAACTCCGCTGGGACGGGGTCCTGCCTCCGGCTCTTGAAAGGCCCCGCCATTGGGGGCTCTTACTATTGTGGCCCTACCGCGCCGAATGTGTCAGAGATTGGCCGGATTTCTAGTGGAGCCGAGTGGAAGGGCCTATTGGGCCGATGCGGTTCGTCGAACCAGCATTGATGGAGTCATCTGGCGACGATCTTGGAGCGCCCCAACATCCAGAGCGCCAACCCTGCCAAGAGTGCGCACATCACCAGAATGCCCGTCTTGGACATCGTGGGGACGGCACCGACCTGGCAACTCACCCAGTCTCCGCCGATCTGTTTGGTGTCGAGAAAGTCGCTCAGTGTGGAATTGCTCGTGTACAGGGAGTTGTTGCAGAAATTGCTCCGAACATTCAGCAACGTGGTGAGACTCAACAGCTCGACGGGAACGGGGCCAGACAGCGCGTTGTGGTCGAGGTACGTGTACAGAAGAGAATCCAGGTTCCCCAGTTGCCGCGGGATGACACCTGACAGCTGATTGTCGCTGAGGAGCAGCCGCTGAAGATTGGGGAGGTATCCCAAATCCGAGGGAATGGGGCCGGTCAACTGGTTGCTGTTCAAGTAGAGATACTGGAGGGTGACCAGATCCCCCAGCTCCGGCGGGATGCTGCCGGACAATTGGTTGCCGGAGAGGAAGAGATCTTCAATGCTCAGGAGGTTTCTCAGATCCGGCGGGATCGCGCCCGACAAGAGATTGCCGTTGAGGTAGAGGGCCCTGACATTGGCGAGGTCTCCCAGCTCCGGTGGGATGCTGCCGGATAGCTGATTGTCGAAGAGGAAGAGGGACTCGAGGCTTCCGAGGCTCCCCAGTTCCGGCGGGATGCTTCCGGTCAACGCGTTGCCGTCGATCCAAAGGTCCACCAGATTCGAGAGGTCCCCCAGTTCTAGGGGGATGCTGCCCGTCAAGCCGTTGTCGTAAAGCGCAAGCACGAGAAGTGTGGAGATACTCCCGAGCTCCGGGGGAATGCTGCCGGTCAAATTGTTGCCGCTGAACCAAAGCTCTTCGAGGCTTGCGAGGTTCTCGAGTTCCGCAGGAATGCTCCCCGTCAAGCCATTGTTGAAGAGCGAAAGGTCGAGAAGAAAGGGGAGACTCCCGAGCTCCGGGGGGATGCCGCCCGACAACTGATTTTTTTCGAGATAGAGGAAAGTGAGATCAGCGAGGTCTCCCAGTTCCGGCGGGATGTTTCCAGACAGGAGGTTGTTCTCCATGCTGATCGCCCAAACCGCCGTCTCCCCAACATCACACCACACGCCAAACCAGTCGCACTCCGTACCGGGCATCGCGAACCCATCTACGTCGAGGGGGGGGGTTTTCCATCCGGATTTGTTCACCCACCCAACCCCGTTGGTGCTGGTGTAGAGATCGATCAGAGCAGCTCTTTCTGTTGCTGGGATGGCGGCATGGGCTGCTGAAAACCCGCCCGCCAGTAAGCAGGTTGCGACCAGTACGAGCTCAGCTTTTTTCACCATTCTCGACCTCATTTTTCTTTTTGACCGAGCAGGCTGCTGCATTCAATGTTGCTGGGATGCGCGAGGTCACTTGAAACGATATTGCGACTCCGATGGGTACTAGTGTCCTCTACTTCGGTCAGACAAACAAGAATGTGAAACACAGGCAAGGATAACACTGAGGCATTTTGTCACATTTATTTCGTGAAAGTGTCGTGATGCCCCACGCCCCGAAGAGCGACAGCCCGGATCGACTCCGAGCCCCGTGGGGGTCGACGTTCAGTCGTGTGATTGCGCAGCCGTCGGATCAGGATCCTCTGCCCGCTTTCTTGCCGGCCAGCCGCTGCGCCCTCGCCCTGTGCATCCGCGCGTCGTTTGTCAGCCCCTTCAACTCGTAGGCAGTCGCCAAGTTGAGATGAGTGTTTACGGCATCGGGATGCAGTGCCAAGGCTTTTCGGAACTGTTCGATGGCCCTGTCCAGCAACCCGGTACTCATATAAGTCGCACCAAGATTGTGATGGGCGTCGGCAAAATCAGGGCGGTGGCGCAAGGCGTCCAGGAAATGAGTGATCGCCTTGTCCGTGTTTCCGCTGCTGCCGTACAGGATGCCGATATTGTTGTGGGCATCCGAATAACTCGGCCTGAGCTGCAATGCGATCAGGAAGTGTCGTTCGGCATCAACCAACGCATTCCTTGTGGCGAGTGCGGCACCGAGGTTGTTGTGCGCCTCCGCGTGGTCCGGGTTCAGGCGCAAAGCGATCCGATACTGCTCGATTGCGCGGTCAACCTCTCCCATGGCGAAGTATGCACGGCCAAGGTTGTTGTGCGGTATGCCGACGTCAGGGGACTTCCGCACCACGTCGCTCCAGAGGTGATAATCGTCCTTCCACACCTGATTTCGCGCAATCGTAATCGGCGAATAGAGTGCGACGATGAGAAATCCGATGATCGGGACCGCAAGATTTCCGTGCCGTGTACGTCCCATGATCCCAGAGATCGCGAGTGCCAGGAGCATCACAAAGCCAAAAGACGGGAGGTAGAGGTATCGCTCCGAAAAGGGAGTTCCACTAATGGCCGGAATATACAGCGCCGGTAGTAGAGGGATGATGATAAACAACAGACTGAGAAAGACGACGCCAGACTTCCTGAATGAAATGATGAGGGAGGCAATGAATGCAATCGTTACACCCACGCCGATGAGCACGCTTCCGTCGAAGAATGACTCGGCAGGAGAAAGCGAGTGATAGGCATTAAGGCCAATCGGCAGGAGGAGCATTCCAAGGTATCGCGCAAAAATAGAGAACACATCGGGGATCCACTGATGAAAGGGCGTACCCGTTACAGAGACAGTCGCTTCCCCAAGTACCACCAGCCTCACCGCTAGATAGGCGGCCGCAATCGCTATGTATGGAACGAGTCGCCGCAAGATCATGCTCAGGCGATCTGTTTTGAACGAGTAGTCATAGGCGAAGAGTATGACTGGGAGCGTCAACGCGGGTTCCTTCGAAACAAGGGCCAAAACGAACCCGATCAAAGAAAGACAACGGAGGGGAAGCGTCGCGTTTTCCCGATCTGTTGAGCGCATATAGAAATAGAAAGAGAGAAGATAGAAAAGGGAAAAGGAAAGGTCGGGCATTCCGCCAGCCCAATTGACAGGTTCGCTGTGGATTGGGTGGGCGGCAAAGAGAAGTGCCGCGATAAGGGGTATCTGCCGCGAAGAAGCATTGCCCAAGCTTGCGAGAAGCTGGGTCGCCAGAAGCAAAACCAGCACCGAGTTCGCCGCATGGAAAAGTAGATTCACCAGATGATAAGCCCACGGAGAAAACCCAGCGGCCTGATACACCATCATATTTACGATGTGCATGAGTGGGCGGTAATAAGAAGAAGCCGCGCGCTCCGGCCAGAAGCCCCAGACATCGTGTGTCATGATGTCGGGCAGGTACTGCACGTCAGTTATCCAGGGGTTTGCCAGGATCTGCTTTGCGTCATCGTATACAAACCCATTGGTGAGTGTATTCGCATAGATGCCAATGGAGACAAGGGCGACCAGGAGCACCGAGAGAACCGGCACAGTTCCCATCCTCCCGCGCAGGATGCCTCCAGTTTCCCTCATCATGTCTCTCCCGCGAAGGCGCTTAGCGCTTGGGGAAAATCAGCCGCGCACGTTCCGTGCCGCTGTCCGGGTGCTTTGCCAAATCCAGCGATGTAGGTGGCTGGTTCACGACCGGGGGCCGAAAGGCCACGGGATATACGTGGGGGCTTATTGTTGCGCTCATCTCACGACCGAAACAGGGGCGTGCACCTCGTACGGGAATGCCAATACATAATTTCCCACGCGTTGATAGTACCGCTTCAGGGCTGCGCGCATCTCGGGGGTGTAGCGATCCTGATGTATGGCGGGTGGGTGTGAGCGGAAGATCACATAAGGAATCGTTCCCTGCTCCAGCGCATTGACGAGGGGTTGCTGGTCCCAAATCCCCGCCTTCGCCAATTGCGTCATGATGAACGGACGAAAGAGAAGCGGCTTGCCGCTGTGGACGAGAATCGCCGCATCGTCCGAAATCATCGGACCTTCTTGCGAGCCGATCTTCTCCACGACGTCCAGGAATATCTGATCCGCCTCCTTCAGGCGAAGGTTGCTTCGCCGATGCACGTCCATGTTTGCGATGGCCATGATCACCGCCACGCACGCGACGAGGATCGGCGTAGCCATGCGCCCCCGGCGAGTTAGGCGATCCGCGAGATGAACAGGAAACTCACGCGCAATCAAGAAAGCGAGCGCCGCGAGTGCTTCGAAGAAATAATTCAGGTTTGCACCGACTTTCCCTCCGCTGAGGGTCGACAGGCTCGCAACCACGAACCAAAGACCAAAGAGAGGAAAGCGCCGCCTTCGCACGAGTAGGATGAGTACGACGCTCCCCACGACCAGTGCTGGCCAATGGCTGCCGGCGAATAATTTCTCCAATGCCCATAGCTGTTCCCAATTGAAGCGATTCAAATTTGCTTCAACGGTGTGAAACCAGAACCAACCGCCGGAACCGAGCTGTAATGCGAGGACGGCAGCACCTCCTCCGAGCGCGCCGAGCAGCAGGAACGGCAACACCTGGCGAGGCGACTCGACGAGGAGGTAGAGCAGGCTTGCAAGCAAGCCTGCGCCGACGCTCTGCTTGGTGAGCCCCGCGAAAAGAAAAAGAGGCAGCGCCCAAAGGACACCCCGACCTCCCGCGTACCGGCCCACGATGACGACGCCGAGAGCGGAGAAGAGCACCGCGAGGCTATCGGGGCGAGCAAGTGCCCCCCAGGTCGCGAACAGGGGTTGCGTCAAGTAGAGCGCGGCAACCCCCCAGGCAACCAGCCCAGTTCGGCGCTGTCCCGTGAGTCCGATCAAGAGCGCCGTCGCCAGAATCGCCGCATAGGCGATGCCCCTCGCGGCTGCAAATCCTCGCCCCAATCCATCGGCGACTGCCACGAGCGCCGTATAAACAGGGGTATAGGGATGCACCGTCCATGGCACTTGCGATGGGTCGCCGTAGAGAGCCCCCCCTTGCGCCAGCCGCGCGGCATCGAGGCGGACGAACCCTTCTACGTAATCGAGCGACATCGCACAGGGAAGTCGAATCACGAGGGTTTGCGCGACAACCGCCAGGGCGCCCAATCCCAGCAGTGCTAGGGAAACCGGGCAAAGCCATCCGAGCTCACGATGTTGCGACAAGCGTTTTCTTTTCAGGCCTTCCACGCATCAAAACTACAGGAACCCACTCGATTCTTCACAGATTCGATACGGCTCGTCCAGGCAGCTCGGCCGCTCGCGCTTGGGTCAGTCGGCGCTCCAGCACGCTGCCCGAATCTCCAGGCGGTTCAGTTTCTCGCTGCTCGGCAGTCGGGTTGCCGTCTCGCCCATGTCGGCCTCCAGGGCCGACACGGTGCCCTAAACCCGACATTTCAAAATGGGGTTTACATCGACAGCTTCCCAAACGCGTGTTATCGGTCATTGCCAGAACACAGCTTGTTTTTTTTCGACTGTCTCATCGTCTACGATCTCTCATCTTCCAGACGATGGACGGGGATTAGCGCCGAAATGGAGAACACAAACGGATATGCGCGTGACAAAGAGAATGCTTTCCTTGTTGTTTCTGGCCCCGACGACACTGCTCTCGGGGGCGTGTTCTGAATCGGAAACCCCGGCGGTGGAAGCTCCGAAGGTCGTTCTGGCACCCGCTGAGGCCGAATCGGCTCCAGGGCAGTTCATCTCCGGAGCGATCGTCGAGACGATGGACGCGGCGGGATACACCTATGTTCTCGTGGATACCGGAGAGCAGAAGGTGTGGGCCGCAGGCCCGCAGACCGCTGTGCGGGTGGGCGAGAACGTGATGCTGACAAACGGAATGCCGATGATGGACTTTCACAGTCAGACGCTGGATAGAACCTTCGATGTCGTTTATTTCGTCGGCGCCATCAAAGGAGGAAGCGGCGGTGCCGCACCGGCACCGCAGGCACCAGCAATCAAGCAGGCAATTCCCGAGCACGGCACCGCGCCTGAGAAGGCAGCCCCTCGAGCTGCGGTTGACTTGAGCAATATCCAGAAGGCTTCGGGAGGCAAGACGGTCGCCGAACTGTTTGCCGAAGGAGAGACGTTGGCTGAACATGAAGTTTCGGTGAGGGGCCGCGTGGTCAAATTCAACGCCGGAATCATGGGTCGAAACTGGATTCACCTTCAGGACGGATCCGGGGCCGATGGGTCCAACGATCTGACGGTTACGACTGATGACACTGCACAGCTAGGCGACCTGGTCGTCATCAAGGGCACACTGAAGACCAACCAGGACTTCGGTCATGGCTACTCGTACGACATTCTGGTCGAGCAGGCCAAAGTCAACGTCGAGTAGGCGATCGGTTCGAAACAGCTTCCGGCCCGACGTAGAGATCTTGCTTCTGCTCGGCTCCATTGAGCGCTTCGCCCGATGGACGGGTTTTATCCGTCGTTCGTGATCAGCACGATCCGTGCATGTTATTCAACTCGTTATAGAGTATAGCAGAATTTCAGGTCGGAAGACTCGTGTCTCGGGGGCGCCGCGAGATCAGCTGATTTTGCGATCCGGTGCGGGCGTGGCTTGGGTGCACCGGCGGGGTCTTGAACGGCGATCCCATTTTGCCCGCCTGGGGGTGCAGCCAGGCGTCCGGGATCACTTCACGCATGCGCAACTTCGGCCCTAACTCGCATTCCAGATTCAGGCGAGATTTGACCGAAAAACCCGTGAGATGGTGAAATCACCACTTTGGGTTTGGCCGTATCCCCAGATTTAGACAGAACTCCCCAGGAAGATGCTTTGAAATCCTATAACCCATTGTTATTAAAGGTGTTTGATTTCGATCTAAATTGGCACGTCCATTGCACTAAAAGCGCTCGTGATGACGAGCCGAACCCTAAAAACCTCACTGCTGGCGCTTTTGATGGCGCTGCCCGTGAATCTGGCACTCGCCGAAGTGACGGCCTCGTTCAGCTATCCGCTCTCCAATTTCGAGGGCCCGGTGCTGTCGCAGTGGGCCAAGCTCGCGGTCGACTCTGAGCGAAACGAAATCTACGCGCTCCACCAGCGCAAGAACGACATCCGGATCTTTGACGAACACGGCATGGAGATCTTCGTGTTCGCAGAGGGTCTTGGTAGCGCCGCCGACATCGCGATCGGCGATGACGGTGACATCTTTCTCCTCACCAGGGGATATCAGACCTCGGCCGTGCATCTGCTGAATTTTCGGGGCGAAGAGGTCGCCGAAATTTCACTCCAGAACGTCCCCTCCACTTTTTCGAAGTTTGCTGCGGATCGCTTGGTACACCGGAACAATTCTTTGTACCTGGTCGATTCGGACTCCATGAGGGTGCTAGTGGTCGACGAAGCTGGCCGCTTCGAAACGAGTTACGACCTGAGTCGCGAGATCAAGCCGTTCATCCCCCGCGAAGACCGGCAGCGTGAGCTGTCGATCAATAGCTGGCGAAAGAAGACGCTCGAAGACATCGCCCTCAACGGTTTCACGGTCGACAACGAGGGGAATTTCTTCTTCACGGTTCCCGTCCTGTTCTCCGCCTTCAAGCTGTCCCCTCGCGGCGAGTTGAGGCGATTCGGAAAATCCGGCAGCGGCAAGGGGAAGTTTGGCGTCGTCTCGGGAATCGCCACCGATGACAAGGGATACATCTACGTGTCGGATCGGTTGCGGAGCGTCGTCCTGGTTTTCGACCGCAAGTTGATGTTTCAGACAGAATTCGGTTATCGCGGCAATCAGCCGTCAAATTTGATCGTGCCAGATGATCTGGCCATCGACAGCCTTGGCAACGTCTACGTTGGACAGGCTGCAAATAGAGGTGTCAGTGTTTTCAAGGTAGTGCATCAAGAGGCGAGCCCGCCGCTGGTGGGCGAAACAATGAAAAACAATCAAGGGCAATCCAGTCGGATGACCGAAGAACGCGTTTCGGATCGTCCCGAGTTCGCCGTCGATCAGGGGAATGATCTGGCGTCGGCGAATTCTGGCGATACCGGCGGGAATGCAGAGGCAGTTGAATCGCAACGCAAAGAGGTGAATCAAGATGAGTAATATCAAATGGGTAATGGTGTCGGGACTTGCTGCGCTAGCCGCGACGATCGGGCTTGCCGGCACGGCAACGGCATTCCACGGCGGCGGTGTCGCACACTGCGACGGCTGCCACAGCATGCACAACTCTCTGGATAACCCGGTTGAGGGTAACCCCAACAACCTGCTCCTGAAGGGCTCGGATCCCAGTTCGACCTGCCTGAACTGTCACGCCGGTGCCGGTTCGTCCCGTAGCTATCACAGCATGAGTGCAGACGGGACCGTCTGGTCGCCGGCTGGTGACTTCTTCTGGCTGACCCAGAGCTATACGAACACCAACTGGAGCGGCAGTGTAACTTCCGATCCCGATAACATGGGTCACAACGTCATCGCACTGGACTTCGGTCTGACCGTCGATGCCACCAACGCGGCCGCTCCCGGCGGCGGCTATCCCTCGGGCATTCTCGGCTGCCAGAGCTGCCACGATCCGCACGGTCAGGTGGGCACCGGCGGAACGGCTCCGATCTCCGTGTCGGGCTCCTACGGCGATGTTCCGGTTGCTGGCACCATCGCGGGCAACTATCGGCTCCTCGAGGATAGTTTCGCGACCGCACCGACTGCCGTGACCGCCGGTTACGGCGAGACAGATGCCAGCCACGTTGCCTACGGCGAGAACATGGGTGAGTGGTGTGCAGGCTGCCACGGCGATTACATCAACGACAACCATAAGCATCCGTCGGGCAATGGCGAGTTCCTGAACGGCCAAGCCACTGTCTACAACGCCTATGTAGCCACGGGCGACTTCACGGGTCTTCCGGCCACTTCGTTCGATGCACTCGTGCAGTTCGAGCGGCAGGAGACCGACAAGGCCGTCCTGCTGGCAGCCGTGACATCGACGGCGGGCCCCGACAGCACAGACAACGTCATGTGCATGACGTGTCACCGCGCGCACGCTTCTGCGTTCAACAACATCACCCGATGGGACATGGAGCATGAGATGCTGGCCGAGGGTTGGCCGACTGCGGCGAATCTCGCCGCCATGGGTGCGGTCCCGAATGCGGACTACTACGGGCGAGACATCACGACAGAGTATGGCGAGTTCCAGCGCTCCCTCTGCAACAAGTGCCACGTCAAGGACTAGTGGCTATTTGTTGACATTGTGATGAATAAGCCGATTCGTTCGGCGTAACGAGAAGGGCTGGCGGTACAATCGTACCGCCAGCCTTTTTTCTGATCGGTGCATCCCACCCTGCTACTCTGGAAAAAGACTGATCCTGGAAGTGCTACGTACTATGCGGAGCGGAGGGCCCTTGCGCCTCAGTGGCGAGCGTGGCTCGGGGGCGGACACTTGGAGTGAGTGGTGATGGGAACAAGAGTTCTTGCCATCCTGGGCCTGCTCGCGTTTTTTGCAGCGGGCTGCGCGCCGATGCCTCCCGCCTACCAGCCGGTTTCGAGCACGGAAGGCTTGCTGCGTCTGTATCTTCAGCCCCTTCCCCAGGAGATCAACCGGCTCAGTTTCAGCATTACGGAAATCCTGGCCGTCAGAAATGACGGCAGCACCATCCCGCTGCAACAGGCCTTTGCCGGTCCGTACGGGAAGGATCTGATCGGACTGCAGAAGCGATTGGTTTCGGTGTCGTTACCGCCCGGTTTATACAGTGGGTTATCGCTGCGGGTGGGTGCGGCATCCCTGCTTGGTGAAGAGGGGATGGCAGACCTCCTGATTCCCGATGAGTTGCTGTTCATCGAGCAGGATTTCAAGATCATCCGAGAAACATCCAGCACCTTGTTTCTCTCGTTGAGGCCCGAGAAGCTGGTAAGCGGCGGATTCAGCTTCACACCGACATTTTCCCTGGCAAAACCCCGACGGCAACTGAAGAACCTGATGGGTTTTGCCACGAATACGGGCAGCAACGTCGTTTCGGTCTTCAACAAGCACACCATGGAGATCATCGACACGATTGCGACGGGCAGTGGCCCGATGGGCGCCGTCCTCGATCAGCGGAGGGAGTGGGTGTACGTCGCCCTCGCAGGCGAGTCCACCATTGCGGCCATTGACGTGGGTACTGCAGAGATCTTCCGCCGGGTCCGATTGCGCTTTGGCGATGAGCCGGTAGAAATCGGCCTGTCACCCAATGGCAGAATCCTGGTATCGGCCAACCGCGGCTCGAATACCGCGAGCATCATTGACACCGACTCTCTGCGCGAAATCGAGCGGGTCCGCCTGCCGTCGGAGCCGACTTCGGTCGTGATGAGTCCCGCCGAGCCGCGGGCTTTCCTGATCCAGCCGATGTCCAACTCTATTTCCGTCGTCGATCTGTATAGGCGAGAGATCGTCACAACCCAGACGCTAGAAGAGACGCCCCTGCGCGGTGCCGTCAGTGAGGACGGCGCCAGCCTGTACGTCATCGCGAAAAACTCTCCGAACCTCCTGGTCATCGATCCCACGAGTTTGAGCATTACAGGTAGAATTTTCGTTGGCATGGGATCTGCATCAATCAAGCTAGATCCGGCAACTGGCCTGGTTTATATTGGGAAGAGAATGGGTGGTGTTTCCGTCGTTGACCCATCGCTAGGGATGCCTATTGATACGATCAGGGTCGTTGGAAGCGCAGCCTTCTTGGCGATCGATGGCGATGAAAACAACCTGTTTGTCGCATCATCGAACAAAGAGATGATTCAGAGGATGGGCCTCATTAGCCAGAAGCGCTCGGGGGCAATCGAGGTGGAAGAGAGATGCTATGCCGTCGTTCTGATGGGGGAGCGTTAGAACCCCATC
>JAFDAW010000368.1 GCA_019313605.1 Deltaproteobacteria bacterium | reverse complement strand
ATTTGGCGCCAGGGAGCCCCACGGACCGGCCGCGAGCACGGGGACACCGAGGTGGCGGAGAGGGAGGGATTCGAACCCTCGAGGGGCTTGCACACCTGGCGGTTTTCAAGACCGCTGCCTTCAACCGCTCGGCCACCTCTCCGCACCCGCAAGCAGGTGCTGCGAAGCCTATCTCCGGCGGGCCTCATTTACCAAGGCAGCCGCATCCTCCATCGAGTGGGCGGGGAGAACGGGCGCGGAACTCAGCTCCGCGGCCGGCCCGCGAGGGCGTCGAACGCCTGCATCAGCTCGCCAACCTGGTCCGGGCGAATGCCCGGTTAGTAGTTGAAGATCAGCGACGTCCAGGCCATGTGCGCGTTCCCGTTGGGTAGTTCCTTGTAGTCCGTGTCGAAATAGGTGTACTCGAAACCGAACGTGAGCGGTTCGAAGATCTTGAACCTCGCGCTCGCGCCCACGAGCAGGTTCTGCTCCGTCGCCATGTCGTCGACATCTCCGTCTTTGGGGTCGTCGAAACCGAAGAGCATGTTGAACTCCCAGCGGTCCAACGGAGTGAGGGTTGCCTGTAGCCAGCCGCTAGTCGATTCGATGGAGCCGCCCGCGGCGTTGATGCCACCGCCCATGAAGAAGGCATCCGTGTTCTCGCCGTGCTGGATCTCGCCCGTCAGCGTGAGCCACTCGAGGATCGGCATCCTCAGGTAGCCTCCGATCGCCCACTGATCGATGTGGTTCTTGACGCCCACGAGGTCTTCCTGCCCGTATCCGCCCGCGACGCCCATGCGAATCGGCCCGGCGCCGAATCCACCCAACCCCTGTTCGATCGCCGCCTGGAAGACCGGCCAGCCGGCCTTGCGTCCGCTGTCGTAGGTGATGCCACCGGGCATGGTCGTTCTGCCGACGTTGGCGTTGATGCTTCCCTTGAGCGTGAGTGGCGAATCTTCCGCCCACTCGATCCGACGGGTCACCTGAAGCTGAGGCCGGCGAAATCCCGCGTTGCCACCGAACCAGTAGTTGCCGTTCGTGTTGAGGCTGGTGGGGTTGAGTGGTGAGATGACGTCCCACGTCTGCCCGACCAGGATCGTCCAATCTTCGTGCGCGACATTCATGTAGAGATCGCGGACGCGCAGTTGATTGTTGATGAAGTTGGTGTCACCACTGTCGGAGAGATTGAAGTAGTCCAGCTCGACATATCCCCCGAGCGTACTGTTGGCAACGGGAATGGGACCGATGGCCGCAGCGACGCGCGAGTGCTGCACGGTGGCGGTGAACTGGTCGTCGCTGTTGCCCTGATTGCCCGGTGCAGAGCGGCGAGGAGCACTCGTACTGTCGACGCGCGAATTGTTCCAGAGCATGTCGCCCTTGATAAAGCCGGTCAGCCGGATCGGCACGCCGCTCACGACGGCCTGCAGACCGTCGCCGTGCTCGACCACGGGCCCGCTGTCTACCGAAGCCGTCGGGTTCGACTCTCGAGCAGACTCACGGACCTCGAGCGCCGCGAGGCGCTTATCCTGCTCGACCAGTTGTTTACGCATCATCTCGTTGGACTCGCGCAGAAGCCGGATTTCTTCGTCTCGATCCCAATCCGAAAGCGAATCCGCGAGCGAAACCGATGCTGAGACGCACAAGAATGCGAGCGCAATTGTGGCGCTCACGACGATTCGAATGATCGACATGTTCGATTCACCTCTCTAAGGATTATGGTTGAATGGTGGGGCGGCTCAGCTCCGTGGCCGGCTGTCGAGGGCGTCGAACGCCTGCATCAGCTCACCGACCTGGTCCGGACGAAAGCCCGAGTCGGGCATTCGGACCTTGGTTCGCAGGAAGCGAATGCGCTCGTCCGGGGGCATCAAGACGATCTGGCTCAGCACGCCTTCGCCGTGACACGCCGTGCAGCGAAAAACGAGCAGCGCCGCTTCGATCTCGCGTACCTCGTCCGCGGGAATGTCCGAGCCCGGGTGCCCTTGCATGCGTTGGATCGTCTCGAGAATCTCCGGCCTCGTCATGCCAGTCAGCTTGGCGAAGCGCCGGTCGGTGTGACAACGCACGCAGCGCTCGTTGAGAATCTCACTGACGCGGATGGGGTTCAGCATCGCGACGTCCTGCTTGCTCGCGAGTTCACTCGAGAGATCGGCGACCTGCTCGCGCGTGCGCCTCACCTGGTCGAGCAGGAAGATCGACAGGATCAAGTTGACGAGCACGGCGATGCCGAAGATGGCGAATGTGCCCGTGCGCGCGTTGCCGCCGTCGGCCATCTACCCAACCGCCTTCGCGCTGTGCGGCATGGTCGCGGGCGCAGGATCCTCGTCAAGCGGCTCTTCGCGATGGATCGGGA
>JAFDAW010000367.1 GCA_019313605.1 Deltaproteobacteria bacterium | reverse complement strand
ACCGTCAAATCCTGGGTCTCCTCCAAGTGGCCCTTTTCGAATCCCGCCTACCCGGCCCGCGATATTCCGCTCGCAGCGTGGCACGCGCTCGACAACAAGCGATAGTGAACCCCTGTAGCGCTGATTCGCGGGGGAAGTCTTCGACTTCCCTTTGCGGCGTCGCACGACCCCTCCCAGGGTCGCGCTCCTGGGCCGGCTGCCGCACGAGCGGGCGGGGCATTTTCCTCCCCAAGAATTCGCTTTCAGTTTCTTCGCATGGGTGGCATGATTGGGTGGATCGATACGAGGAGCGCCCATGGGGTTGACCTACTCGATCGAAAGAGAACTCATCACGGTAATCGCCGAGGGCTCATTTAGCGTCGGTGACGTGCACGCCACGTTCGCCAAGATCCGGTCCGAGTTCAGCAGCTCGGTGCCTCTACAGA
This sequence comes from Deltaproteobacteria bacterium, assembly GCA_019313605.1. Taxonomy (GTDB): domain Bacteria; phylum Myxococcota_A; class UBA9160; order UBA9160; family SMWR01; genus JACZVU01. Next base: position 1,909 of record JAFDAW010000367.1, on the reverse strand, counting down.
TCTTGATCGTCGATCACGGATCCGAATTCGAACCCAATCGGGAAGAAGTCCAGGAATTGGCCCGGGGATGGGGCGAGATCTTTCGCAACGTCCGGGTGCGGATCGCACTGCTGGTCGACAAGGACATCCACTACGGGCTCGGGAGAATGGCTTCGGTCTACGCCGAGCAGTACGATCTCCCGTTCGACGTGTTTCGACACAGTCTCGACGCGATGCAGTGGTTGGCGAAAGAAGAAGCCGCCAGCCACATGTACGCCTGACGCCCCGCGCGGCCGCCTTGCGAGCTGGGGAAGCCTGCGACTTCCCTTTGCGTCGTCGCACGCCCCCTTCCGGGGTCGCGCTTCTACGAGAGTTCTCGCTTCAGGATCTTTCCGGTGGATCCCTTGGGTAGCGTGTCGATGAATTCGACGACGCGCGGGTACTTGTAGGCGGCCAACCGCTCCTTGCAGAAGGCGATCACGTCTTCCGCGCTGAGTTCGGCACCCGGAGCGAGCACGATGATGGCCTTGACCTCCTCGCCCTTCTCCAGATCCGGGATGCCGATCACGGCGACTTCGAGAATCGACTCGTGGCCGTAGAGCACTTCCTCGATTTCCCGCGGATACACATTGAAGCCGCCGCGCAGGATCATGTCCTTCTTGCGGTCGACAATCGTGTAGTAGCCCTCGGGGCTGCGGATGCCGATGTCACCGGAGTGGAACCACCCGCCGCGCAGCGCTTCTTTGGTGGCGTCGGGTCGATTCAGGTAGCCCTTCATCACGTGATGGCCGCGGATGCAGATCTCACCGGCCTCTCCGTCGGGCAGCGGGCGGCCTTTGTCGTCGATGACCCGCATCTCGGTCCCCCAGACCGGGTAACCGATCGAACCGGGCTTCCTCGGGCGGTCTTGCATGTTGAAGCTCGCGACCGGCGAGGTCTCGGAGAGCCCGTATCCCTCGAGAATCTGTACCGGGTACTTCTCCTCGAAGGCCTTCATGATCTCTACAGGCATCGGCGCACCACCGGACATGCAGTATTTGAGCGCGGAGAGATCGTACTCGCGATCGAATTCGTGATAGAGCAGCGCAAAATACATCGTCGGTACGCCGATAAAGACCGTCACGCGGTCCCGCTCCATGATCTTCAAAGCATCCTCAGGTGTAAATCGCGGCAGCATCGTGACGGTCCCGCCAACTGCAATCGACGCGTTCTGAACGCAGGTCTGCCCAAACGAATGAAATAGCGGAAGCGTCGCAAACATGATGACGTCGGGCTCGACGGGTATCAGGCGTGGCAACACCACCGAACAATTGAAGAAGAGATTCGAGTGCGTGAGTTCGGCGCCCTTGGGCTTTCCGGTCGTGCCCGAGGTGTAGAGGATCACGGCGGTGTCGGTCGGGAGCGTTGGATGGAGATCCGCCAGAGGCGCCTGTTCAGCCATCGCGTCGAGCGTGTCGTCACCTTCGCCGCTGCTCCAGACGACCGGAACACCCGCGGCCTCTGCACCCGCCGTGACGGATTCGGTAAAAAACGGATGCGCGATCAGCAGCTGTGCACCGGAATCCTGCAGGTGGTAGGTGATCTCAGGCGCGGAGAGCAGCACGTTGAGCGGAACCACCGTGAAACCCGCGTAGAGAATCCCGAAATACGCAGTCGTAAATTCCGGAACGTTCGGGATCAACAGCGCGACCGTCTGGCCCGGAACGATTCCGCGCTCCAGCAGCGCCGTCGCGATCCCCCGGGCCTGGCGATCGACTTCCGCATAGCTGAGATCTCGTTCGTTCAAGCGGATCGCGACGTGGTCGGGCCGAGCAGATGCGCTCTCGTGCAAAATCACACCGAGGTTGAGCTGCATGGTCTGCCTCCTTGGGGAAGTCTGCGACTTCCCTTTGCGTCGTCGCACGCCCCTTCCGGGGCCGCGCTCCTAGCT
>JAFDAW010000366.1 GCA_019313605.1 Deltaproteobacteria bacterium | reverse complement strand
AGCGGGGATGCGGGCAACCGCATCCCCGCTGCACTCTCGCCCCAGCGGCGGGGAATCGCAGCGGCGCCGCTTGATATGAACGAGCCCGAGAGACGAGAGAAGCCGCGCCGCCAGCTGTTCACGCTGCTCGCGGTGCTGGCCGCCGTCGCGCTGATCGCCGGCGGATTGGTGCGCCTGCTGTTCGGCGACGCCGATTCGCGCCCCCGCGGCACGATCGAGGACGTGCTCGCCCTGAGCGAGCGCAGCGACCTCAACGTGCTGTTCATCCTCGTCGACACGCTGCGGGCGGACCGGCTCGGCGTCTACGGCTACGAGCGCGATACCAGCCCGAACCTCGACGCCCTCGCGGCGACCGGCATCCGCTTCGCCCAACAGGTCTCCCAGTCGTCCTGGACGAAGTGCTCGATGGCGTCTCTTTGGACCGGGCTGTATCCGGTTCGATCGCGCGTGTTGCGCGCCTACGACGTGGTTTCCCCCGAGGCCCTCATGCCCGCGGAGGTCTTCCAGGAGGCGGGCTTCCGGACCGCAGGCATCTGGAGGAACGGCTGGATCGATTCGAACTTCGGCTTCTCCCAGGGCTTCGAGGTCTACCTGAGCCCGCGCTCCCAGCGCCGCAAAGGCGCCCGCCTGGTACGTCTCGAGAACCCCAACCACTCTCTCGATGGGGACGACGCCGATATTCTCGAATCCGCGTTCGGATTCCTGCGCTCCCACAGCCACGAGCGCTGGTTTCTCTACCTCCACATGATGGATGTGCACCAGTACGCTTACTCGGAGGAGAGCGCGCTCTTCGGCACGAGCTACTCAGACTCCTACGACAACTCGATCCACTGGGTCGACAGCCTGCTGGGGATCCTCTTCGACAGGCTCGACGAAATGGGCCTGCGCGAGAACACCCTCATCGTGTTCAGCGCCGACCACGGCGAGGCCTTCGGCGAGCACGAAGGCGAGGGGCACGCCCGGAACGTCTACGGCGAGGTGACCCAGACGCCCCTGATCATGAGCTTCCCCTTCCAGCTCGATCCCGGCATCGTCGTCGAGGCGCGCACGGAGAACGTCGATCTGTGGCCCACGGTGCTAGAGCTTCTGGGTCTGCCTGCGCTTCCCGACGTGGATGGGCGCTCCATGGTGCCGGAGATCATCGCCGCGGCGAGAGGTGAGACGCCCCCCGAAGGCGGGGACGATGGCTTGGCGTTCGCGCAGATCGACCAGGCCTGGGGAAGGACCCAGGAGGGGCCTAAGCCCATGGTTGCCGTCAACCAGGGGCAATGGCGCCTGATATTCCGCGCGGGGGCTCCGGAGCGCACGGAGCTCTACGACAAGTCGATCGATCCCCACGAGCAGCAAGACATCGCAGGCGAGCAGCCCGAGGTCACCGAGGAGCTCACGGATCGGGCCGTCGGCTATCTCAAGAGCCCGCCTCCGCCTTGGGGAGACGCCCCCAGCGTCGAGGTCGACGAGATGCAGATGAATCAGCTGCGCGCCCTGGGCTACGGGGTGCAGTAGTGCGTGCGGTAGGACTGCGCGGCGCAGTCGCAATCCTGATTGCGGGCACCGGCGTCGGCCTCGCTGTAGGCTCCGCGAACGCGGAGACGGCAGCGATAGCGGAGCTGGAAGCGCCGGACAGCGCGGATTCCGGGATCCGCGATGCGAGGGCGACTGCGCGGACGGTCGAGCAGCGTCGCGAGAAACGCGAGCTCCGATCCCAGCGGTGGGAGAAGCGGTTGGCGCATACGCGTGCGGTGCTCTTCGACGGCATCGAGCTCAGCGCAGAGCAGTCTCGCGGAGTGGACGCGATCCTCGAAGCCCAGCTGGAGGATGGACGGCGCTACGGGGAGCTGCGGGCCGAGCTCGACACCGCTCAGCAACAGGGCGACAAGGAGCGTATCCGCGCCATCCGCGCCGAGCGCCGCCCTCTTCGCGAGCGGCGCAAGGGTCCAGACGAATCCATGGAGGAGATGAGGGTGCTCCTCTCGGAAGAGCAGCGTCCAATCTTCGACATGAACCGGGCGCGCCTGGCGGCCGAAGATCAGCAGCTTAAGAAGGGGCAGCGTCAAAGGAAGCCCCGAGCGGGCGCGAAGGTGGAGGCCGAATAGGGGATCCTCCGGGCGGTCGAATCCCTACTGTGTATTCTCTGCTGAACTCGGACCGGATCGCGACATGGCACGCACGGTCATGCGCCGCGGCCTACGGCAGCGTGACTCGAGGCCCCCATCACGAATGAGAGAGAATTGATGATCCGGCTGATCGCGCTCCTACTTACGATCCTCACGGGCTTCACCGGCCTCGTCTACGAGGTGGCCTGGCAGAGATACCTGGCGACGCTCCTCGGATCG
>JAFDAW010000115.1 GCA_019313605.1 Deltaproteobacteria bacterium | reverse complement strand
AGCTGGGGAAGTCTGCGACTTCCCTTTGCGTCGTCGCACGCCCCCTTCCGGGGCCGCGCTCCTAGCTGGGGAAGTCTGCGACTTCCCTTTGCGTCGTCGCACGCCCCCTTCCGGGGCCGCGCTCCTAGCGTTGGACTACACCGCGTCCATACTAAACGAACGACACCGCGCAGATCAGACGGGGAGATCCGCCCGCCCAAAGAGCGCCTCGAGTTCGATGCCCCGGGCCGCAAAGGCCGCCGCGGCACCCTCACAGCGGTCCACGATGCACAGAACCCGGGCCACCTTACCACCCTCGGCCTCGACTGCGTCAAGTGCTTCGAGCGTCGAGCCGCCGGTGGTCACGGTATCTTCGACCAGCGCCACCGTCTGGCCCGGCGCGAATCCGCCCTCGATTCGCTTGGCGAGACCGTGTTTCTTGGTCTCTTTGCGCACGAAGAAGCCCAGCAGCGCGCTGGCGGGGTCGCGAGCGGCCGCGGCGGCCAGCACCGCGGATACCAGCGGCACAGCGCCGACCGCCATGCCGCCGACGGCCTCGACCGGAGGCCCGGCGAGCAGCCGGTCGAGCACCAGCCCACCGGCCAGCGCGATGCCCCGCGGCCGCATCAGCGTCTGGCGCAGATCGAGGTAGAAATCGCTTTCAGCACCACTCGCGAGCGTCACCTTCTGGCGGCGGAACGAGACATCGAGAATCACTTCCAGCAGTTCGGCGCGCATTTCAGTCGTTCCCACAGCTCCTCCGGCTTCGATGTGGACCGAGTGTAGCCCCCGGGGGCGAGTCCGGCGCCCGGGATGGACACCTCTGCGCACATTGCTAGGATCCGCCCTCCCGCCAACCCGTGTTTGGAGTCCAGCGTGAAGAAAGCCAAGGCCCTGCCGCACCGCAATCGCGGCAAATCTGCGCGTCACCGGGCAAAGCTGAAGCGCAAGCACCAACGGACACGCCTGCGCAAGAGCTCGGGCGAGCGCAAGACCTACCGCTGACCGGAGGCCGTCGGCTGTGGCCGCGGCACCCCTGAATCCCTTTTCGTTCGAACTCGAAGCCCGCTGTGGAGCGGCCCGTGCGGGTGCGTTTTCGACCCCCCATGGCTCGTTTTACACACCGGCCTTCATGCCCGTGGGAACCCACGGCGCCGTCAAGGCGCTGACCGCCGATCAGGTGCGCGCGACTTCCGCCGAGGTCGTGCTCTCCAACACCTACCACCTCGCGTTGCGCCCGGGCGAGAAGATCGTCGAGAAACTCGGCGGACTGCACCGCTTCATGGGTTGGGACGGGCCAATCCTCACCGACAGTGGCGGCTTTCAGGTCTTCTCGCTCCCCGGTGTCGAAATCGACGACGGCGGGGTGCGGTTCAAGAATGCGGTCGACGGCTCGTCGATGAAGCTCACGCCAGAGCGGTCGATCGAAATCCAGCACGCGCTCGGTGCGGACATCATCATGGCCTTCGACGAGTGCTCTCCGTTCCCCGCGGATGCGGCGACACTGCGGGACGGCGTGCGGCGAACGCTCGCGTGGATCGACCGCTGCCTCAAAACCCACCAGGGCTTCGAAAACAAACAGGCGTTGTTCGGAATCGTGCAAGGTGGTGTCGATCTCGGCCTGCGCACTTCCTGCGCGGAGGCGCTGGTGGCGTTGGATCTCCCCGGCTACGCGATCGGCGGTGTTTCCGTCGGTGAGGGGCACGAACTGCTCTGCAAGGTGACCGAACACACGGCTCCACTGCTGCCCGACACCAAGCCGCGCTATCTGATGGGTGTCGGCCTTCCCGAAGATCTGCTCGCGGCGATCGGCTACGGGATGGACATGTTCGATTGCGTGATCCCGACCCGCTATGCGCGCAGCGCGACCGCATTCACCAGCCGAGGGCGCATCCGCCTCACCAACCGCCGCTACCGGCGGGACGCCTACCCGATCGACACCTCTTGCGAGTGCGCGGCCTGCTCGCAGGGTTATTCGCGCGCCTACCTGCATCACCTCTTCGCCGCCAACGAAGTCCTGTCTGCCGTGTTGACTTCGATCCACAACGTTCACTTCTACCAGCACATCGTTCGTGAAGCCCGCAAGGCGATCGTCGCGGGGCGCTTCGACGAACACCGTCGGGAATTTCTCGCCGCGTATTCGGAAGAGCGGTCGGGTTCCACCGAAACATCGAAATCCGCCGAAACGTCAAAGCCCGTCGAAACGTCAAAGCCGTGAACCAAATCCGCTGAACCGCCGCTATGGTCCCGCGCGGCGGTCCGCATCGGTCGGGTCGCAGCTGATCGTCGAAACCGTTGGAGTTGATGAAGCCGATGGGCAACCGCAGCATGAACGAATACCTGACGCCCGAAGAAGTCCTCCGCCGCTACACGGGCGGGCCGAAGACGGGGGTGTTCACGGACGGCTCCTGTGAGGGAAATCCGGGACCCGGAGGCTGGGGCTTCGTATGGATCGAAGACGATCAGATCGTCGAAGAAAAGCGCGGCACCGATCCGTCGACGACGAACAACCGGATGGAGCTCGCGGCGTTGATCGCCGCCTACAAGGTGTTGCCCGAAGACAGCCAGACCACCGTCTACTCCGACAGCCAGCTCTGCGTAAAGACCGTCAACGAGTGGGCGGCCGGCTGGGAGAAGCGCGGCTGGCGGCGCAAGACGGGTCCGATCGCAAATCTCGAACTCGTTCGCGAACTCTACGCGCTCGCCAATGCCCACACGGGCGTCACCCTTCAGTGGATCCGGGCCCACGACGGCTCGCGCTGGAACGAATACGCAGACGCGCTGGCGTCCGCGTACATGCGCGACTGACAGCCGGCTGCGCGTTCAGCGGCGCGTGGAGGGGATCTTGCTGAGCTCGAGAATCCGCTCGAAGTCCGGCTTCTCGAGCGGCATCACCGACAGTCGAGAGTGGGTGACGAGCGGAATCTTCTGAAGTTTCGAGTCCGCCTTGATTTGCGCAAGCGTCACCGGAGTCTTCAGCGGCTTGACGGGCTCGACATCGACCACCACCCAGCGATCGTCGTCAGTGGTCGGGTCCTGATAGGCGCTTCGGGTCACCTTCGCGATTCCGACGACTTCCTTTCCCTCGTTGGAGTGGTAGTAGAACGCGTAGTCCCCGACCTTCATTGCGCGCAGGTTGTTTCGCGCCTGGTAGTTGCGCACCCCATCCCAGTACGTGGATCCGTCCTTGACGAGATCGTCCCACGAATACTTGAAGGGTTCGGATTTCACGAGCCAATGGGCGCGGGCCATGCTGCGTTCCTCTGCGAAATGAGACGGGCGATCCTATCACAGCTCTGGCCCGCACACCGTCGGTGGTGGCGTCGGTCGAGCCCGGTCAGTGATCGCCGCTATTGCTCGGTGAACTTGTCGGCTCGCGTTCGCACGATGTTGCCCAGTTTCTCGCAATCGGGAAAGATCGTTCGCTTGGCGAGGCTCCCTCGGAGCGTCACCGCCCGAAGCATGACGAGCATGTCCCCCTGGCGATCGATCTTCCAATCCGGAAATTCGAAGTTCTGCTCCGCGAGGCGTGCGCGCGCCTCGTTCTCGAATGCCCACAGTTCGACGGTACAGACCTGCGAGGCGCCGTCTGAATTGCGCGTGTAATGGCGGGCCCGCTGTGCGATGACCCCCCACTCGACGAGGTCCACATCCTGGCTCGGATCTTCGGGTGTTTCGTTCACGATTTCCCAACCGGGGTAGATGTTGCGCTTGTCGAGCAACGCCCACTCGAGGCGCTCGACGGGCGACAAAGCTGCGTCGGAATCGGGTTTTTCTTCGCGCGCGCGGGAAGCCGACGAGGGGGAGCGATTGACGTGCCCCTTGACGTCGTGCGGCTCGGCGTCGGGGCATATGCTGGGGTCGTTGACGTAGGTCACGCCGCCCGATGCATCGACGCACTTGAAGATTTCCGAAATCGCGGGCTTGGTGAAAAGCGCGATCGACGCGAGAGCGATGAACGTCGCGCGTTTCATTCTGCGAACTTCTCGAAGGCCTCTCGGACTTCCCGAGGAGCCTGAACGAGTTCGATCAAGACACCCGCGCCGCCAATCGGAGTCATCTCGTTGCCCTTTGGATGAATGAAACAGACGTCGAATCCCGCGGCCCCCTTGCGGACGCCGCCGGGGGTGAAGCGTACGCCGTTTTGGCCCAGCCATTCGACGGCGGCGGCGAGATCGTCGATCCAGAGCCCAACGTGATTCAGTGCGGGGTCGTGGACTTTCGGTTTCTTGTCGGGATCGATCGGCTGCATCAGATCGACTTCGACCTTGAGCGGGCCCGAACCCGCAACCGCGATGTCTTCGTCGACATTTTCGGACTCGCTCACGAAATCGCCGGTGATCTTCAATCCGAGCATGTCGATCCAGATCTTGCGAAGAACGGCCTTGTCGGTCGCTCCGACTGCAATCTGCTGAATACCCAAGACCCGAAACGGTCGCTCGCTCACACTTGCCTCCTGGCCGGTCATCGACTCGGGCCATCGGGTTGCCCCGAGGGCCCTTTATAACCCCTTCCGAGCAGATAGCGCTCGCTACTTCCGCGTCGCGAGGCACTCGGTTTGACGGTCTTGGCGCTCTCGAATTCGCGCCTCAGCCGGCGATCGACGAGCACGGCATCGGGTCCCTCGAGGATCTTGATCAGAAGCGTTCCCCTCTTGCGCAACAGCTTGCCGAGCAGGGCTTCGACGCCTTCGAGTAGCGCGCCTTCGCGGGCCTGATCGGCCGCGCGGATCCCACTCAGCTTGGGGGCGGCGTCGCTCAGCAAGACGTCGGCTGGGCCCCCGAGCCGCTCGATAAGTTCTTCTACAACGCTGGGTTCCGTGAGGTCCGCACAAAATGCGATCACGTTCTCATTGTCTAACGGCGGATCGATCGCAGCCAGATCGACCCCGACGACCCGGCCTTTGCGGCCGACCGCTTCGGCGGCCACCTGCAGCCATCCACCCGGCCAGCAACCGAGGTCGATGACCCGCTGGCCCGGCCGCAGCAGGCGCTGGCTTTGCTGGATTTCGAGCAGTTTGTAGGCGGCGCGAGAGCGGTAGCCCTCGCGCTTGGCGCGCTGATGGAAGTGGTCCTTGCGGTCGTAGGCCATCACGCTGATCGCTCGTTGCGGTGGCGCTCCGCGGGCTGGATCAGGAGTCGCTATTGAACTTGACGGTCTGTCGAACCCGGACGATCGCGTTGTTGTGGCCCGGGACCGAGCCGTTCACGAACAGCAGGCCCCGCTCGGCGTCGACGCGCGCGACTTTCACGTTGAGCGTCGTGGTCCGGACGTTGCCCATCCGCCCGGGCATCTTCATGCCTTTGAAAACGCGGCCCGGATAACTGCCCGCACCGATCGCCCCGCCGTGGCGGTGAGACTCGTGGGTACCGTGGGTGCGCCGCTTGACCGCGAACCCGTGGCGCTTGACGACACCGGCGGTCCCGCGGCCCTTGGAGTTGCCAGTCACATCGACGCGCTGGCCCTTCTCGAAGATTTCGACCTTGATCTCCTGGCCGACCTCGTAGGCCTCGGCTTCTTTGGCGCTGACGCGAGATTCTGCGAGGTGCCGCTTGGGGGCCACGCCGGCCTTCTGGAAGTGCCCTTGCTGGGCCTTGCCGACGCCGGCCGGGCGACGGTCTTCGAAGCCAAGCTGGAGCGCCGTGTAGCCGTCCGTCTCCTCGGACTTCTTCTGGATCACGAGGTTGGGCGATGCATCGAGCACCGTCACCGGGATCGCCTCGCCGGATTCTTCAAAGATTTGGGTCATGCCGATCTTGCGGCACAGCAGCTCAACGGTCACGGGATTGTCTCCAGAGCGCCCATTGGGCGAAGTTCGGGAAAGGCGCGGAAAGATAGGGGATCTGAGCCGTCTGTCGACCCTCGGAGAACCCCTCGGTCGGGTGGCCCGATCGGCGGCCTCGATCCGCTCAGTCGACCAGTTTCGCGCGCTCCTCGGCGACGATCTCCTGGATGAGAGCGATCGAGAGGGGCCAGACCGCCTCCTCGATTCCCCGTCCCGCCTCTTGCATTAGCGGCGCCATCACCTCGATCGACTTGCGCCCGACCGGGGTGCGGTAGAAGGCGACCATCTGACGGAGTTCTTCCTCGCTGAAGTATTTGTCGTAGAGGGGCGGGTAGACGGTCTCGATGATCGTCGAAAAGTTGAGCCGCTGGCTGAACAGGGTGCGGAAGCGCTCCGCGAAGGCGTCGAAATCCTCGAGCCGGGCGAGCAGTAGCTGGCGGTCCGCCTCGGGCAGGTCGGTCTGCTCGGCCGTGGCCATCTCGATCATCTGGTGGTAGGTGGGCTGCATCCGCATCAACTCCACGACGCTCTGCTGCTCTCTCATCTGCTCGGCCATCCCGGCGATCCCGACGATCGTGAGCAACTCGCGGATCAACTCTTGTTTCGTCTCGGTGATTTCCGCCGCGCTCTGAACGGGCTGAATCAACACGCCGACCGCCAGGATCGCGGCACCCATGCTTCGGATTTTCACGTTCACCTCCGCTTTGCTCGGGGAGTGAATACCGCATCGCCCGCGAGACTCCAGCCCGGGTCGGGTCGACGACCGGCTACACTCCCCGCAACACCTCGCATCCCCATCGTTCGCGACCCCCCGTCGCTCGATTGGGCGGCGGGGATTTCTGCGTACGGCGCACGCCCGGGATGATCGGAGGACCAGCGACCCGTATGGAAGAAGCTGCGGGAAGCGAGCCGATCCACGAGGATCTCGACGACATCGCCCGGCGGATCGCCGAGCGCAGTGGCGCGGTGCGCCTCGCGGGCTTGCGCGGCGGTGCAGGCGCCGTCGTCGGAGCGAAACTCGTCGCGCAATTGGGTGATGCGCCCGCGCTCTTCGTCGCCCCGACCGCCAAGGCCTGCGACGCCCTCGCCCAGGATCTTTGCGCTGCGCTCGGAGAGCCTGCGGAAGGTGGGCGCGTGCGCGCGTTCCCCGCTCACGACACCCATCCCTACGAGCGCTTCTCCCCGCAACCGTTTCTGGTCGCCCAACGGATGGACGTTCTGTATCGCTGGTTGGCGAGCGCGCAACCGGATGCGCGGGTCGAGCCCGCGCCCATCGCGGTGGCGCCCTGGACGGCGCTCGCGCTGCGGGTGCCCTCGCGCGAAGTCGTGCGCAGTCGTTCGGTCCACCTCGAAGTCGGCCAGATCACGGATCGGGACGCGCTCGTCGCGACCCTGGTTGGGGCGGGTTACTCGCGGATGTCTCTCGTCGAAGAACGCGGCGAACTCGCCGTGCGCGGCGGCATCCTCGACATCTTTCCGCCCCATCGCGCGCATCCGATTCGGATCGAGTTGTTGGGCGACGAGGTCGAGTCGATCCGCGAGTTCGACGAAGCCACGCAGCGATCACGAGATTCGCTTTCTCATGTGGTCGCGCCACCGCCTCGCGAGTTGTTGCTCAATCGCTCACTGGTCGTCGATCGATCCGAGCGGATTCGCGAGCTCGCCGTCGAGCAAGGTGTTTCGAATCGCGCAGTCGACGAGTTGCTCGATTCCCTGCTGCGCGGCCACATTCCGCCGGGCACCGAAGCCCTCGCGCCACTCCTGCAACCCTCCGTCGAGACGATCTTCGACTACCTCCCCAGTGACACGCTGATCGTCGTCGTCGACCCCGAAGCCGGCCGCGATCGCATGCAGCGCTACGTGTCGGATGCAACCGAAAATTATGCGGTCGCGAGAGAGAGCGGCCGCGTCGTCTCGGAACCGGACGAACTGGCACTCTCACCCGAGGCGCTCGAACGCGAGGTGTTTGCGCGCAAGCCCGTCTTTCTGGAGCGACTCGACGTGGTCGATCTCGAAGCTGAAGGTGAACACCTTTCACTTCGCTGCAGCGGCCACGACAGTTTGCGCGGCGAACTCGTCAAGGCGCGCAGCAGCGATCAGGCCCTCGAGCCGCTCGTCGATGCACTCGCAAATTGGTGTGATGAGGGTTGGCGAACGGCGCTGTGCATTTCTGCGCTTTCGAGTGCAGAACGACTGCGCCATCTGTTGAGCGAGTACGGGCTCGAAGTCCGGATTGCCGAGAACCCCCGGCCCGCGTCGCGCTGGTCATCACCGGGTCGCGTCGAGATTCGCGTTTGCGATTTCTCGGAGGGATTCGTCTTCCCCGCGGAGCGCCTGGTCGTCCTGACGGAAGAGGCGATCTTCGGCCCGCGTCAGCGCCGCCGGGTACGGGCGCATTGGCCCGATGGCGCGAGCATCGAAGGGCTCGCGCAACGCGAAAAAGGTGACTACCTCGTCCACGCCGAACACGGCATCGGCGTCTACCGCGGACTGGTCGAACTCGATCTCGGGATTGCCCGAGGTGAATTTCTTCGACTCGAATACCACGACGGCGATCGACTCTTCGTTCCCGTCCATCGCCTGAGTTTGATCCCACGATCCGGTGGATCGGACGGCCCCGCCCCGCGCAT
>JAFDAW010000114.1 GCA_019313605.1 Deltaproteobacteria bacterium | reverse complement strand
TCGTGGGCGATTCCGATGTGCCGATCGAGCGGCTGTCGATGCTAGAAAATCACGGCGATCGGCCCGAAGTTCGCGCGGCGCTATCCGGAAGTGTCGGCCAGAACGCGCGCCGCAGCGAAACCGTCGGCCGCGAGCTGCTCTATCTGGCGGTTCCCGTTGGAGAGAGTCGTGTTCGCGTGGTGCGGGTTGCGATGGAGCTCTCAGATCTGGAGAGTGCACTCGCTGGGCTTCGCAATGTTCTTCTCGTATCCGGTTCGATTGGTCTGCTTGCTGCATTGGCACTTTCCTACGGCCTCGCCTGGTTCACCCTGCGACCCGTACGCGAAATTCAGCGTCTGACCACTGCCGTCGCAGACGGAAACCTCGAGTATCGGATTCCCCGCCGCAGCCGCGACGAACTCGGTGCGATTTCCGATTCAATCCACCGCATGGCCGATCAGCTTAGAGAGCGCCTCGAACAGGCGAATCGCGAAAAAGAGCAACTCCGGGTGGTTCTGAATTCGATGATCGAGGGTGTTCTCGTCGTAGACGCCGAGATGAACATCGTACTCGCGAATGAAAGATTGGCGGCGCTGCTTGGCGTTAGAGCGGATACCGAGAGCCTCACGTTGATGGAGTTCGCTCGACACGTCGAACTTGAGGCTGTTTTGCGGGAGGCGGCGAGCACAGACGAGCCCGTTTCGCGGATGATCACCGTGGCGCATCCCGCGGAGAAGACTCTCCAGGTGCACGCCGTTCGTTTCCCGGCCGGCTCCGGGGCGCGCCTCGGAACCGTCGCGGTCCTTCACGACATGACGGAAATTGCCCAACTCGACCGGGTGCGGCGGGAGTTCGTCGCGAATGCTTCGCACGAACTCCGGACGCCGCTTACCGCGATTCAGGGCTTCGCCGAGACGCTTTTGCACTCGGAAACTTTCGAGGACGCGACCAGTCGTTCCCATGTCGAGGTCATCGACCGCCACGCTCGAAGGCTAGGGAGATTGGTCGCCGATCTGCTGCAGCTGTCGGAAACGGAAGGGCGCGAAGCGAAACTGGAGCCTGCCAGCGTGAGGGTCGCAGCTTTGGTCGACCGTGTCGTTCGGGATTTCGATGCAGCCTTTCGCGAAAAAAACATCGAAGTGGAACAGGAAGCCAAAGACGAACCTATGGCCTGGGCCGACACCCACGCTGTTGAGCAGATCGTCCGAAACCTTCTGGACAACGCGTGCCAATATACGGAAGCGGGTGGCAGAGTGAAGCTGAGCGTTGATGGCGACGAAAAGTGGGCGTGCATTCGCGTGGTTGATACCGGTGTTGGGATTCCCAAGAGTGACCTCGGGCGCATTTTTGAACGCTTCTATCGGGTAGACAAAGCGCGCTCTCGCGCTGCCGGCGGGACAGGGCTCGGACTCTCGATCGTAAAGCACCTAGTGCAGAGCATGAACGGCGAAATTTCTGTCGAGAGCGCGCTGGGTCGCGGTTCTACCTTCACGTTGCGACTGCCTCGGGCGAAGCCGTAGAAACTCCGGAGTCCGATCGCTGTGCCAGGCCTATTTCGCCGCGCCTAGCTTCGTGGCGTGTTTGATGTTCTGGGCTTCGATGATGAGGATCACGTCTTCAGCGATGTTTGTCGCATGATCAGCCACGCGTTCCAGGTTTTTGGCGACGAGGATCAGATCCACGGCCTGTGGGGCGATCGCAGCGTCGCCCGCAATTTCGGCCAGTTCCTGAGCGATGAACTCCTCCTCCTCGGCGTCGACTAGATCATCATCGTCGAGAACTCCCCGCGCGGTTTCGACATCACTGCGCGCATAGGCGTCCAGCGCGCGACGCAGCATGTCGATGGCGGAGCGAGCCAGCCGGTAAAGCTCTGCAGGTGGATCGAGTTCGGCCCGATTGGCGGAACGGCGTGCGCTCTTGGCGATATTGCGGGCGAGATCACCGACTCGTTCCAGGTCTGTGGCGATCATCTTGATGCTAAATATTTCGCGAAGGTCGCCGGCGACGGGCGCGTTGAGTGCGAGTGCCTCGAGAATCGCGAGATCGATCGCAACGTCGAGCCGGTCGATGTCGATATCATCGACGTCGACCTCATCAGCCAACGGCTCACTTCGCTCTTCGAGCGCTTGAAGGGATTTTTCAAGAATCGCCTCCGAGCGGCTTCCCATCTGGAGCAGCATGCCTCTCAGTTCGCGGATCACTGGATCGAATGTTCGCGGCATCGTTGCTCCCTCGATCAGCCGTAACGGCCGGTGATGTAGTCGTCGGTCTTCTGGTTTGCGGGGTTTGTGAAGATCTTGGATGTCGGGCCTACTTCGATCAGTTCGCCCAGGTGCAGGAATGCTGTTATCTGGGAAACGCGCGCAGCCTGCTGGAGGTTGTGTGTCACGATTGCAATCGCGTAGCTGCCGCGGAGTTCCTCGATGAGTTCTTCGATTTTTGCAGTCGCGATCGGATCGAGTGCCGAACACGGTTCATCCATCAAGATGACTTCGGGCTCGACGGCCAGCGCGCGTGCGATGCACAATCGCTGCTGTTGTCCTCCAGAAAGCGAATTCGCCGGGCTGTCGAGTCGATCGCGAACCTCATCCCAGAGACCAGCCAGCCTGAGGCTCCGCTCGACGATTTCGTCGAGTTCGACGCCCTTTCTTGCCAGACCGTGAATGCGCGGGCCATAAGCGACGTTTTCTTCGATGGATTTCGGAAACGGGTAGGGCTTCTGGAAGACCATACCCACACGAGCTCGCAACTCGACGACATCCATTTCGGATCCGGTGATCGCATTGTCGTCGAGGGTGATGTCACCCGTGACTCGACAACCCGCGATGTCGTCGTTCATCCGGTTGAAACAGCGCAAGAAGGTCGATTTTCCGCAACCCGAAGGCCCGATCAGTGCGGTGACGTCTTGTTTGGAGATGTCGAGCGAGACATTCTTGACGGCGTGGATGTCGCCGTAATAAACGTCAACCCCCTTGGCAGACATCTTTGCGGGCGGTTCAGCCTCTGGGGTCAGCGCTCCAACGGCAGCGCTCGCTGATCCGGAGTGGGTAAAGGCGTGATTCATCGATTGCTTTTCCGGCATGGCTTTACCAGCGGTTCTCGAAACGTTGCCGAAGCAGGAACGCTGCACCGTTGAGCAGTCCGAGCAGGATCAACAGCACGAGAATTGCACCAGACACCTTGTCCGCGAAGCCTCGCTCGGGACTGTCTGCCCAGAGAAAGATCTGGACGGGAAGCGCGCTCGCGGCGTCGGTGAATCCCGTCGGGACGTCGACGATGAATGCAACCATGCCGATCATCAGTAGCGGGGCGGTTTCTCCCATCGCTCGAGCCAGGCCGAGCAGTGTTCCCGTGAGGATTCCGGGCATTGCGAGTGGGAGAACCTGGTGGGCGACGACCTGGACGGGAGACGCGCCCAGCCCGCGAGCGGACTCGCGGATCCAGGAGGGAACCGCTGCGATGGCTGCGCGGCTCGCGATGATGATGACCGGAAACGTCATCAGCGCGAGTGTCAATCCGCCGACGACCGGAGCGGATCGCGGCATACCGAAGAAGCCGAGGAATACCGCGAGGCCAAGGAGTCCGAAGACGATCGACGGAACCGCTGCGAGATTGTTGATGTTGATTTCGAGTAGGCGCGTTGAGATGTTGTCAGGTGCGAATTCCTCGAGATATACAGCCGCTGCAACGCCCAGCGGGAACGAAACGACGAGAACGACGAGAATCGTGAGCGCGGAACCCACCAGGGCGCCTCCGATGCCCGCGAGTTCGGGTTCGCGCGAATCTCCGGCGCTGAAGAATCGGCCGTTGAAGTGGCTCTTCAGCTGGCCATCGGCCGCGAGCGTTTCAACCCGGGCGACCTGTTGATCGGACAGGCGCGTCGTGAACTCTGTGCCGGAAGTGCGTTCCTCGATCGCGAGGAGCGAGTTCACATCGTCAGATGCGGGAACCCAGACGCGCGCGTGCTGCCCCAACAACTCGGGTTCTGCGCGCAGTCGGTCGGCGAGTTCGGCAGCAGCGCCGCGACTCAGTAGCGCGGTGAGTTCACGGATGGCGCTGCGTCCTTCGGTGTCCGGGAACCGCTCTACGAGGGCCGCGCGCAAGACGGCTCGAAAGTCGGCCGAAGCGGGAATTTCGAGGGAAGCGCCGGGCGCGCTCCGATCGATCCCCAGCAGGTCGGCATCGAAGTACACGTCGAGTTCGATCTCGGCTCGGTAGGCGGCGCGGTAACCGTTCGAGATCACACTCACGAGCAGAAGCGAGAGCGCTGCTCCAGCGAGCAGGACTGCAGAGATGCCGAGGATTCGAAAGCGGCGCTCGGAAGCATTCCGACGGCGCAGTCTCGCTTTGAATGCTTGGCTTTGCCAGCGCGAGTTCGACCTAGCCATGGCGGAGCTTCGCTTTGCGGCTGACGTGGAGCGCAACGATGTTCAGACCGAGCGTGATGACGAATAGCGTCAACCCCAAGGCGAAGGCGGCGAGGGTTTTGGCGCTGTTGAACTCCTGGTCTCCCGTGAGCAGGGTGACGATTTGAACCGTCACGGTGGTAACGGCTTCGAGCGGATTGGGCGTCAGGTTTGCAGCAAGTCCCGCGGCCATGACGACGATCATGGTTTCTCCAATGGCCCGCGAGATGGCCAACAGGAACGCGGCGACGAGTTGTGGCAGCGCTGCGGGCAGGATCGCATGTCGAATCGTCTCGGAACGCGTCGCGCCGAGCGCGTAGGATGCGTCGCGCAGCGCCTTTGGTGTCGTGGAGATTGCATCGTCCGAAAGCGACGAGATGATCGGAGTGATCATGATCCCCATCACGAGCCCCGCCGCGAGCGCGCTCTCCGACGCGACGTCCAGGCCGATCTCAGCTCCGAGAGTTCGGATTGCGGGCGCGACGATCAATGCGGCAAAGAAGCCGTAGACTACCGTCGGGACGCCCGCGAGCAATTCGAGGGTTGGCTTGACGATCGCGCGCACGCGGCGATCGGCGTAGAGCGAAGTGTAGATCGCCGCCATCAAACCCACCGGCCCGGCGATCAGCAGCGAGATCGCGGTGATCAGCAGCGTGCCCGCGAAGAGCGGTATGGCGCCGAACGCTCCCGAGCTTCCCACCTGGTCGGCGCGCAGTGCGATCTGGGGGCTCCAGCGGAGCCCGAGGAAGAACTCCTGGGGAGAGACGAGCTGGAAGAAGCGCGCGGTCTCGAAAACCAGCGACGCCAAGATTCCGATCGTCACGAGCACGGCGACTGTCGACGCCGCGAGCAGCGCAAACCGGATGCCTCGCTCGACCCATCGCTGGACTCGGCGCCGGGTGCTGTTCCTGCGCAGAGTCAGGGCACTTCCCGCCGCAGCAAGATTTGCGACGGCAGGCGTATGGGGTGTCGAGTCGATCAATGGTCGGCAGCCAATTCCACTGTCTTCCCGGCTTCTGCATCGGCGCGAACCTGTTTTCGCTCGTCGCTCGGAGCCGGAATCAGGCCTCGATCTGCGAGATATCCGTAATCGCCGATCGCCTTCTCGCTGATGAATTCGTTGACATATTCCGAGACGCCCGGGATGGATCCGATGTGCTCTCCCTTCACGTAGAAGAAGAGCGGTCGAGAAACCGGATACGTGCCCGACGCGATGTTGTCGAAGCTCGGCTCGATGCCATCCACGAGGCTTCCGCGAACGCGGTCACGGTTCTGGTCGAGGAAGCCGTAGCCAAAGATTCCGAGCGCCGACGGGTTTGCGACGAGCTTCTGTACGATGAGGTTGTCGTTTTCGCCAGCCTCCACGTAGGCGCCGTCCTCGCGAATCGCGTGACAGATCCGCTTGTAGGAGGTCTTGTCCGTCTTCTTGAGCGCTTTGATCTCGGGGAAGGTCTTGCAGCCTCCCTCCAGCGCGAGTTCGTTGAACGCGTCGCGGGTTCCCGAAGTCGGGGGCGGACCGAGGACTTCGATCTTGACATCAGGCAGCGAGGGGTCGACGTCTTTCCAGGTGATGTTCGGATTGGCGGCGAATCCACCGCTCGGGGTGGGAACTTCGCGGGCCAGAGCGAGGAAGATCTGCTTCAACGTGAGATCGATCGAACTCGATTCCTTCGAGCGAGCGATCGCAATGCCGTCGTATCCAACCTTGATCTCGGTGATTTTCAGAACCCCGTTTTTCTTGCAGAGTTCGATTTCGGAGGTCTTGATCCGCCGCGATGCATTGGCGATATCCGGGGTTTTCACCCCCGCACCCGCACAGAAGAGCTTGAGGCCGCCGCCCGTCCCAGTGCTTTCGACGATCGGAGTCTTGAAGGAGGTCGAGCGCCCGAACTCTTCCGCGACAACGGTCGAGAAGGGGTAGACGGTCGAGGATCCGACGATCCGGATCTGGTCGCGCGCCGAGGCGTGGCCCGCCCACAGCGCAATGCTGGCAAGGGTCAGAACGACTATCGAGGGTCGGCTAGGTGTCATGAATAGATTCTCCGGGGATTCTTGGTTGCGGAGAATCTAGGGGTGCTGGATGACCGAATTCGGTCGTTGATGTGACGATTGGGTGACATTTCCCGGCCGGGAGCCCGCGGGGAGGGGCGCGAGCCCGGGCCGGCCGGGAAAGCTCAGAAGTCCAACTGGAATCTCGCCTGGACGATGTCTGCGTTGCCGTCTACGTCATCGGGGTCCGGGCTGACCAGCCGGTTGTCGAGTTCCGAGTGCACGTAGTTGAGCGACACCCGCGTGTTCGGGAAGAGGTGCCAATTGATGCCCGCCGTGATGTCCCACATCTTGCCGCCGCGCACGAATTCGTCGTTGAGGTCGACGTAGGAGTACCGGACTCCGATCTGGAAGGCTCCCCAATCGCCCTTCAAGGGGTTGAAATTCGCCTTGGGCTTCACGCGGGCGAAGGCACCCGAGCCCAAGTTGTAGTTGCGGTGTTCGCCCGTGAGGAAGTAGCTGAGCTGTGCATAGGTGCCCCAGAATGCGGTGTTCCTGGTTCCGTCATCACCGTTCACGAACGAGCGCGTGAATTCAGCCTGGAAGGAAGCGGGGCCCCAGACGACCGCAATCTCGGGGTTGATGAGGTTGATGTTGTTGGTCGGGATCACCGATTCCGTGTTGGCCAGATACGGTGCGAGGTGCGACTCGGGCTTCCGCCTATAGCGGAGCATGAAGTCGTTGCCGCCCCGGAATTGATGGCTATACGCGAAGCCCAGGTGCACGACCTTCTCGCCGTCGTCTTCGTATAGCGGGACGCCCACTACCCGTCCGGTCAGGTTCCACTTCCCGTTGTCTTCGAAACTGAACGCGGCGTCATTCGCGTTCTTGAATGCTCCCGCCTGCCAGAGGATGCGCTTGTCGAGCACGGTGTCATGGATCGCGAAGCCCGTGTTGCGGCCCGGTGCGAAGGTCTCCGTGAGGGCGCGCTCCATGAACGTGATGTATTTGCTGCTCGTCAGCGCATCGATCGAGAACGACTCCTTCATATGCCCGACCAGCACCTTGTCGATCGGTCCGAGCTTCGTGAGGCCGATATACGCGTCCTTGATGTCGGCTTTGTCGTCTCCCGTGTTTGCGAAATCATATTGGGCTTTGAAGACGATGCGATCGTACAAGGTCCCCGAGAAGAAGATCCGCGCGCGGCGGATTTCTGTGCCATGCCCCTCGCCGCCAATCGCATTTTCGAGTCGTTCGTTGAGGTCGACCATCGCCCAGTCATTCTGGATGCGGCCACCAAACTTCAGCTTGAACACTCCATCGTTGCGTTTGAGATTGAAGCCGTTGCTCCATTTGAACTTCCAATCCTTGGGATCGGGCTCGGGGTTCGGTGCCGCGTTAGGTGCGGAGACGGCTGCGGTTTTGACGGCCTCGTCGACCGCCTGTTTCGCGCTCGCAACGGCCGCCGTGACGGCGGCTTCGATCCGCTGCGCTTCCTCTTCGCGGGCGCGCTCGCTCAGCTCGCGATACTGGTTGTCGTTGATCGTTCCGGCGGCGCGCAGGATCTCGAGGAGTTCCTCGGCGACGCTCTTGGACTCGGGAATTTCGTCCGCCGAAACCGCTCCGGCGAATCCCAGCAGAATCGTGCAGACGATGGTGCGGGCAGTGTTCTGGACGGTGGAGTACCGCATGTTCCTCT
Organism: Deltaproteobacteria bacterium; assembly: GCA_019313605.1. Taxonomy (GTDB): domain Bacteria; phylum Myxococcota_A; class UBA9160; order UBA9160; family SMWR01; genus JACZVU01. Next base: position 328 of record JAFDAW010000114.1, on the reverse strand, counting down.
CCCTAGGTGCGATCAGGTGGTGGATTACCTGGCGTTTTTGGATTGTCATTGCGCGACCAGGCTACGCGCGTCTCGTGAAGCTCGAGGTTCGATCGTGTGGCAAAAGCGTGAAGCTTCGCCCGGATGACGTGCCAGAATGGCTACGCGCATTGGGGGGTCCTCAGTGCCAATTCCGCTTGAATTGGGCGCTCAAAGATTCGCCGATCCGGATCGACTTGCAACCAAAATTCTGGCGAAATCGCGACTTTGTCGGTCGATCTTCGTCGACCTGGAGCGTTGTCGAGGGGTTTCCGCTCTCGCTCGATTACGGTTATCCTAGCCGGCGTGG
>JAFDAW010000113.1 GCA_019313605.1 Deltaproteobacteria bacterium | reverse complement strand
GGAAGAACCCCTGCATGCGCGAGAGTCGCAGCACCGGCGGTGACGAAAGCCGCATCGGCAGCGTGATCGAACAGGCGGCCGAAGCCAGACTGTTCTTCGAAGCGGCGCGCCACGATGCCATCGGTGACGTCCGTGGCCACCGCAAGCACAAACACCGCGAGCGCCAACCAGGCGGCTTCGGCGTGGATCGCGACCGCCACGGCCGGCACGGCGGCGACGCGAATACAGGTGAGTGCATTTGCGCGGGTCAGCCATGAACTCCGGGCCTGCATGACGCCCAGCGTACCGGATTTTCGGCTCAGAACTCGGCGCCCAAGGCGCTACATTGCTCCGCCTCTGGCGGAGGAAATCGACTCGTGAGACGTGGCAACCCCAAACTCAGCCTGGCGCTGATCGCCATCGCAGCACTGGCGTGCTCGGGAGAATCGGAAAAATCCGGCGATCCGGCGGTCGCGCGCGGCGAGAAGATCTACCGGAACATCTGTCTGGTCTGCCACAACGCCGACCCGAATCAGGCGGGCGCGCTGGGACCCGCGATCGCGGGTGCAAGCCGTGAACTGCTCGAAACGAGACTCTTGCGCGGCGAATACCCGCCCGGCTACACGCCTCAGCGCACTACCCAGCAGATGCCGCGATTTGAATTCCTCGAGCCGAACCTCGACGACATCGCCGCGTTTCTGGCGAGCAGGCGGGAATAAGAAAAGGACATCCGGCTGGGAAGCTTCCGCCAATAGTGAAGAATTCGCGGCCACCGGAGGGGCTGAAATCAGCCCTTCCGGCCTGTGCCACATCGTGAATCCGAAGGATTCACCTGCCAGTCGGAGCCGAAGAGGCTCCGACACCGCAAAGGGAAGTCGAAGACTTCCCCAGCCAGACGGAACCGAACAGGTTCCGTCGCCGCAAAGGGAAGTCGAAGACTTCCCCAGCCAGACGGAACCGAACAGGTTCCGTCGCCGCAAAGGGAAGTCGAAGACTTCCCCAGCCAGTCGGAGCCTAAAAGGCTCCTACGCCGCAAAGTGAATCCGAAGGATTCACCTGTTAGCGAAGCAGTATAAACTGCGCGGCGAAAAGTACGATCGTCACGATGACACCCACGTGGATCGTTCCCTTCACCGTCGCCAGCGACTTCTGCGTCGGGAGTCCCGGGCCCATCAGCGCGCCGGCTTCGAAGATCGCGATCACCACCAACGCAATGATCCAATACAGTCCGAGCTGACCGCCACCCATGTCGAGCGAAGCGGTCAGCGACGGAAAGTGGCTCGCCGCAGCCATGAAGAAGAGCATCGGAATCGAAAACAGGGTGTTGGTGCGTGAAGCCAATCCCGCGCGCGCTGCACACGCCGCCGCCTTCGGGTCAGCTTCGCCCCCTCCGGCAACATTGTTCGCATTTGCAATCACGATCTGCTGGGCGGGCCAGATCACGAACCACACGTTCGCCCACATCAGGGTGCCCATCAGCCCACCCGTCAGGATGCGGGTCATGTAACCACTCGTGATCGGCATTCCGTCGTGGCCCAATTTCATCAAGATGATCAGCAGGCCGGTCACGAATGTGAACATCGCGCCCCAGCGAAACCACCAGAGCGCGTTGGGCACGAGCCCTCGCGTCATTGCACCCTTGGCTTCGCCACCGAGATCGGTGCCAAAGAACGGGGTCTGGATGAAGTTGAAGTAGTAGAGAATTCCGATCCAGGTGATTCCGGCCAGAAAGTGGAACCATCGGAGTAGGAAGTAAATGTACTCTTCCATCGCCCGCTCCCCCTCGATTTAAAATTGATTCGCTTTGACGCGGCGCCACCCTGTGCGTCGCGCGTCGGCGGTCCATCTTAGCCGCAAATCAAAGCAAATGAGCAGGGGTTTCGCGCGGAATTATCGCCGCTCCACCCAGCCGCCCGGTGACCCAAGAACGTGCGGGGCAAAGCGACTACACCCGGGGCGGGACCGAAGAGGCCCGCGCCGCAAGCCAGTCCGCGATTCAAATACCCGGGCTGAAGGCGCGCTCTTCTAGGATCGCCTCGGCGACCGTCGCTGCGGCTTTCTCGACGGCGACGTTGCGCGACTTGCGACCGCGCCGTTCCACGATTTCGACGATTCCCTCCGCGAGCCCTTTGGGCCCCACGGTGATCCGATAGGGGATTCCGATCAGGTCGGCGTCGTTGAACTTGACGCCGGGGCGCTCGTCGCGGTCGTCGAGCAGGACTTCGATGCCCTCTGCGACGAGCGCGTCATACAGGGCGCCTCCCGCGTCGGTGGCGGCCGCATCCTTGGGTTTTACGACGGTGATCACCACCTCGAAGGGCGCAACCGAAACCGGCCAGATCATGCCCGCCTCGTCGTGGCAGCGCTCGACGACAGCAGCCATCGTACGCTCGATGCCGATCCCGTAAGAGCCCATGATGATCGGACGCGACTTTCCGCTCTCGTCTTGAATCACCGCCCCGAGCAATTCGCTGTAGCGGGTGCCGAGTTTGAAAATGTGACCGACCTCGATCGTCTTCTGCACCTCGACGGGCGCATCGCAAAGCGGACAGGCTTCGCCGGCCTGGGCTTCGCGCAGATCCAGCCAATCCGCGTTCGGGATGTCGCGCTCGACGTCCACGCCCCGGAGGTGAAATCCGTCGCGATTGGCGCCGGTCAACATGCCAGAGCGACCGCGCAACGCGAGATCGGCCAGGATCCGGCAACTCGTGACCCCGACCGCCCCGAGGCTACCCGCCGAGGCCCCAAGCGAATCCTGGATCTCTTTGTCCGATGCTTGGCGCACCTCGGCCGCGCCGGTCGCATCCTGAAGTTTCTGCTCCGAAAGCGGATGGTCGCCGCGCACCAACACGAGCGCGACCTCACCGTCCAGCGCGAAGACCAACGTCTTGATCTGGTGTTCCGCGGGCGCCCCAGCTTCGAAAGCCGCCAGCTCGTCGATTGTATGCACGCCGGGCGTCGCGAACTCCTCGGGCGCATCCAGGCCGGGCCGATTCTCGACCGACGCCACCTGCGACTGGGCCTTCTCGACATTGGCCGCATAACCACACGACGCGCAGGAGACCACCCAATCTTCACCAGCGTTGCTCGCAACCATGAATTCCACAGATTCGGATCCGCCCATCGCGCCCGAAGACGCCTCGACGGCGAGGGTTTCGAACCCGCAGCGCGAGAAGATCCGCCGGTACGCCTCGAAGTGACGCTGGAAAGCGGCGTCGAGCCCCTCGGGAGTGATGTCGAGCGAGTAGGAATCCTTCATCGTGAATTCGCGGACGCGAAGCACGCCGGATTTCGGGCGCGGCTCGTCGCGATACTTCTTCTGGATCTGATACCAGATCTGCGGAAGTTGCTTGTAGCTGCGCAGCTCGGCAGCTAGCGATGCAAAGACCTCTTCGCAGGTCATCCCGAGCCCGATGTCGGCGCCCTTCCGGTCCTTCAACCGGAACATCTCTTCGCCCATCGTCTCCCAGCGCCCACTGCGCTGCCAGAGATCCGCGGGGTGTATCGACGGCAGCAAGAACTCCTGCGCACCGATTCCGTTCATTTCTTCGCGGGTGATCTTTTCGATCTTCTGACAGACGCGAAAACCCAGCGGGAGCAGCGAATAGACGCCCGCCATGAGCTGGCGCACGAAACCCGCTCGCACCAGGAGTTTGTGGCTGATGGCTTCGGCGTCGGCGGGATCGTCGCGCAACGTCGGGATGAAGAGTTGCGACCAACGCACAGACGACCTCCACAAGTTGAAAATGAGAACCTAACGGATGCGCGGGAAGCACGCCCCTCGACCGATCCGTCGACGCCGCGTCTCGACCGCTAGAAAGGGGTGCCGCGCCCAGCCGCGGTCTCGAGAAACACAGACCGGATCTTCTCGTAGACGGGACCCGGGCCAGCGGCGCCGATCGATCGCCCATCGAGGGAGCGAACCGGAACCAGCGCCGCACCGCTACCGGTCAGGAATACCTCATCGGCGGCAAACAGATCGAAGCGCCCGAGACTTTGCTCCCGGGCGGGAATCTCGAGCGATGCCGCGATTTCGAGCACGGTCGCCCGGGTGATGCCCTCGAGTGCGCCATCGGTCGCCGGCGGGGTGAGAAGATCGCCGTCGCGCACCGCGAAGATATTGGTCACGGAGGTTTCGGCAATCGTGCCCGCCGCGTTGAGGAGCAGCGCTTCGTCTCCTCCGCGTTGTTTCGCCTCGAGAATCGCCATCACGTTGTTGAGATAATTGAGACTCTTCACGCGCGGGTCGAGCACGTCCGCGGGCGGGCGGCGCCAACTCGAGGTCAGCAGATCGAGACCCGCCAAACGCTTCTGCTCCGGGTAGATGACGATCCGATCGACGATGCAGATCAAACGCGGCGTAGAACAATGGGTGGGATCGATATCGAGCGCACCTTCACCGCGGGTAGCGAGCAGTCGCACGTACGCCTCGTCGGCGTCGAACGCGCGTGCGGTCTCGAGCACGATCTCTCGCACAGCTTCGATTCCGCCCGGCAGCTCCAGGGCGATGGCCTTCGCGGAGGCCGCAAACCGCTGCAGGTGGTCATCGAGCCGAAAGACGCGGCGCCCGTAAATGCGAATCCCCTCGAATACGCCGTCTCCGTAGAGCAGACCGTGATCCGACACGGGAACCCGCGCCTCGCTTCCGTCGACCACTCTTCCGTCGATCCAGACCTTCATTGCGCCACTCCTTCTAATCGCGCGGCAACCCGCGCCGCGGCAGCCATCATGCGACGGCCCATTTCTTCATGCCCGAGCGACCGCATCCGCGGGGTGGGTGCAGCGATCGCGAAAGCGGCCAGCATGCGTCCAGCAGACGCGGTCGCGATGACCGGTGCGGCGACCACCGACAATCCGGGAATCCACTCATCAGAATTTTCCGCAAAGCCGCGCTCTGCAGCGCGCGCGACTGCCGCTTCGAGCGCGGTGCGACCGGTGATGGTCTCGTCCGAAAATCGCGCGAGGTCACCCGCGGGCGCCTCGACGGATCCGTCTCCGAATGCCAGGTAGAGCTTCCCAACGGCCGTCGCGTGAATGGGGACCGTGGAACCGACACGCGGCGCTGCGCGCAAGAAACCCTCGCCTTCCGATTTGTCGAGCACGATGAGCCGGCCGGCCCTGGCAGCCACGAGAAATACGGTTTCGCCGAGGGCTTCGGCCTCAGCCTCGAGCACCGGGCGTGCCGCAGCCACGACCGGTTCGCGATCCAATGCGCCGACGCCGAGCGCCACCAGCCCGATGCCGGGCCGGTAACGCCCCCGATCGTCTTTTTCGACGAGGCCACGGCGGCTCAGCGCGGTGAGCAGTCGGTGGGTGCTGGATTTGGAGAGGCCGAGCCTGCGGCCAATTGCCGTGACCCCACAAGAATGGGGCTCGGCGTGGAGGTGAAACAGGATGTCGACGGCTTTTTCGACCGTGCTCTGGGCTTGCATCGCGATCTCGATCCGAGTGTCGGGGGCGGCTTCGAACCCGTCGAGCCTTCTAGCTATGTTCCTATTATAGGAACGCTATCCCTTTAAACGGAACACATACTATCGCGCTCATCGTCAATCGCAAACCCCGCACCGCTCAATCAGCCTTCGAGGAGGGCCAGCACTCCGGTATAGGTCAGAAGCTCCACGCTCGACTCCTCCGAAACACCGATCGGGCCCAACTCGTGAGATCCGAACATTCCGGCGATCGGCGTTTCCGGCAGCGCACTCTCCAGGTAAGCGGCCTCGAGTCCCGGGATCCCGAAAAAAGCAGAGCCGCGCGCGCAGCAGTTGAAGTAGAGCCCAAACGCTGGCTGCGCCCCCTCGAATTCGGCGAGCATCGCCTTGAGGTCCGCTCGGGCGGATTCGGGCTCTCGAACCGCGAGCGCGATCTGCTGGCCGCGTTCGACGGTCTCGGGCAACGCGAATGCGCGCTCGTCGGGCGAAAAGCCCACGACGTGCCGAACCCGATAGCTGCCCGGAAGCAGCGAGGCCTCGCGGTCGCTGGGCAGCGCCACCAGCACGAAGGCAGCCGCGCGCTGGAGATCGTCGGCCAACGGCCCGAGAGCCGCCTCGCGGTACACGTCGAGTGCGGGCCGGCCGTCGAGTTCGAGAATCCAATTGCCCTGGGCTCGGGTGATCGCCAACGGCTCAGTGGTCGGGCGGCACGCCTGGGTGACGCCGATTCGGACCCCGCTGCCGCGCAACACGACCCCGGCGACCGACCCGGTTTCGATATCTCCGCCAAGCCATTGTGCGGGCGCGTTCGCAAAGGGATCTCCCGCACCCGCCCCCACGACTTGCGCCGGGCGCAGTGCGGAGTCGAGGCCGTGGACCAGCGCCGCCGAGTCCAGCCGCGGGTCCGGCAGGGCCACGACGAGGTCCTCCGGCCGGGGCCCACCCGGGATCCGGGCGGCGATCTCGGCACCGATCTGGGGCTCATCGCCCCGCACATCTCGAATCAAAAAGGGCTCAGCTTCGACGCCGGCAAGCGCCATCACGCTCACCGAAGCCCGGTTCTCACACTCGATTCCCGCGCCGAGCACGCCGTGGGCCGAGGCGCCAACGACTGCCGAGGTCCCCAGCACGTCGACGGCAGCCGCCAGCAGCCGCTCGACTCCTTCCGGGTAGCCGGGAGTCGCAAACAGGATTGCAAGATCGGCCCCGCCCACGCTCGCGAGGGCCGCCGAAGCGGCCTCCTCGACGGCTGCAGGGCCATCGGCGCCCGTTGAGATACCCACTCCCGCCCGAATCATGAGGCCAAGAGTACCCGAGTGGAGGCGACCGGCTTTCCCCGCCGGGCGGGCTCGGCTAGCATCGGCTCACCGCGTCGCTCCAGTCCCTCCTTGCGTCGTGTGCCCTCCAAGCCGACTCCCGATTGCGTGCGTCGTCTTCGGGAAATTAAAAGATGATGACACCGGCAAAGAGGCCACAAGTGGCAGATTTTCAGCTGATCGAGACGCGAGAAGATCTCGATGATCTCGCGCAAGAACTGCTGGGTGAGAAGTTGCTCGCCTTCGACACCGAAGCCGACAGCTTCTATCACTACTTCGACAAGACCTGTCTGGTCCAGGTCGCCACGCGCAAGCAGATCTATCTGATCGATCCGCTCGCGCTCGGCGGACCCAAGGAACTCTCGCCTCTCGCGCCGGTCTTCGCCTCGCCGGACATTCGCAAGATCTTCCACGCCGCCGAGTACGACCTCTTCGTCCTCAAGCGCGACTGCGGATTCGAATTCAGCAATCTCTTCGACACGATGATCAGTGCGCAAATTCTCGGCTACCCGTCCGTGGGTCTCGCTGGGATCGCGGAGCGACACTTTGGCGTCAAGCTGCCCAAGGAGCAGCAGCGCTCGGATTGGTCGACGAGGCCGCTGTCCGCGAAGCAGCTCAGCTACGCGGCGTCGGATGTGCTCTATCTGATCGAACTCAGCGCCTTGCTCAAAAAAGAACTGCACGCAGTCAAACGCCGCAAATGGGCCCAGGAAGAATTCGAGACGCTCTGCGGCCGCAAGTGGCCCGAACGCGAATTCGACAAGCTCGGCTACCTGCGAATCAAGGGCGCGCGCCGGCTCGCCTCGAAGAGCCTCTCCATTCTCCGCGAGCTCTACTTCCTCCGAGACAAGCGGGCTCGGGAACTCGACCGGCCGGCCTTCAAGGTGCTCGGCAACCGCACGCTGCTCGAGATCGCCGAGAGACAGCCCAGCAAGCAAGCGGACCTCAGAGAGATCACGGGAATCACCGACCTGATTCAACGAAGAATGGGGCGGGAATTGATGGCGGCCGTGCGCGAGGGCAAGAAGATCGAACACGGACCGATACCGAAGCTGCCGAGCACTGGGCGCAGCAAGAGGCTCGACCGACAAGGCGAACGCCGCCTGACCGAACTCAAGCGGTGGCGCGCCGAGAAGTCGACCGCTCTGAACATCGATCCGGGCGTGTTGTGTCCCAACGCAGCTCTCGAGGCGATTGCCTGGCGGGATCCTAAATCGCGGACCGATCTTCAAGACCTGCCCGAATTGAAGGGGTGGTTCGTTCGGGAATTCGGGGTCGAAATCTCGAAGGTCAATCGGGAAGCCGCACCTTCGCCGAAGGAGTCGTGAACCGACGCCGAGCGGTCTCTCGACTGCCCGGCTAAGGATTTCAATGTTCCTCCGCGCGTTTCGATTCCAGCTGCACCGCAACGGCGGCAGCCACCTCGGGACCTCGATCGCACTCGCACTGTTGATGCTCACCGGCTGCCTTCACCCGGACAGCGGCGAATCCGAATCTCGAATCTACGTCGATGAGGCGCCGAGTTCCGTCGAGGCTGTGCTCTATTTCGGCACGGCCGCATTCTGGTCCGCGATGCGCTCCCACGGCAACGACCCGATGGCGGATCTGCTAGCGGAGGGACCCGTCGCAATCGGCCGCTTCGATCTGCACCGGGAGCAAATGCTCGAACCGTTGGAAGTGGGTGCCGGCGGCGATCGATCTGGCGTCTGGGATGTTCTCGCTCACCCAAACGGGCGGATCTATTTCACGACCTTCTTCGAATCCGCCGGCTACACAGAAGTGCCCAGTGGCCGTTTCGTCCGGCTTCCCAACCTGGGCACCGGTCTCAATGAACTCGCAGTCGGGCCCGATGAGAGCTTACTCGCCTCCCGCTACGGCAGCGCGTTCGAACGCGAGGGCAATGGTTCGATCGTTTCCTTCGACGCCGACGGAGCGCTGCTCGCGGAATTTCCGCTTCGGGCGCCGGATGGTTATCAAGTTGCACCGAAGACCATCGCTTTCGATCCGGTGCGCGAGGAAATCTGGGTCACGACGGACCTGCTTCCGATTGCTCCCGGAAACTCGCAGCGCCATGACGCCTACGTGTTGAGCGCCCAGGGAAGAGAGCTGCGGCGAATATCCGAACCGGAAATCCAGTTCGTCGCATTCACAGAAGATGGAACGGGCTATCGCGCGGAGATCGAAGGTCGCAACCTTTGGTTGTACATCAGTACGGCCGGGGAGGGCCCGGAGGGCGGTCACCGGATCCTGCTGGACGCCGCTTTCGCTCCGGCTCTGGATTTCGTCCAGGACATCGAGTTGATGGCGGACGGGCGGGCAGTCGTTTCGCGCTGGAGCGGTTGGATCCACGTCGTCGATTCACCCAGCCAGGTTCGCTCGACCCGGCTTCCCCAGTTCGAAGACGGCGGCCTCTACTACAGCGCAGTCGCCGAGGGCGACCGCATTTGCGCGACCTACTGCTCGGATGTGAGCGTCGTTTGCCGCGATATTCCGTAGAAAAACCGCAAATTTGCGCCCCTCGCGCTTCGCCGGGACCGGCCGGGAAATGCGGGTTAAGATGGGCGGATGTTTGAAGAGCGACGAAAGCGGGTGCGCGACGCGATGGGTCCCGACGCGATCGCGATTTTCCGGGGTGCGAGCATGATCTCGCGCTCTCGGGACACCGACTATCCATTTCGCCAAGACAGCGATTTCTGGTACCTGACGGGCTTCGACCATCCAAACGCCACCGCACTGCTGCGGACCGATGGCGGGCCCGAGTACAGCCTGTTCGTCGAGCCCCGCAACCCCGAAATGGAGACCTGGACCGGCTATCGACCGGGTGTGGAAGGCGCACGCAAGGATTACGGAGCTGACGAAGCCTATCCCGAAGCGGAGTTTCTCAAGCAACTTCCGGACATCGTCCGGCAATCCAAGCGGATCTATCACGTGCTCGGGCACACCTCCGAGATCGATCGCGCAATCACGAACGCCCTCGATGGGATGCGCCTGCGCTCGCGCAACGTCGGCTCCCCCGCAGACACGATCGTGGATCCCCGCTCCATCGTTCACGAGATGCGCCTGTACAAGGAGCCCGCCGA
>JAFDAW010000112.1 GCA_019313605.1 Deltaproteobacteria bacterium | reverse complement strand
TCATGGGCGACCAAGGTCGAGGATATTCGCCGTCTCGCTCGTACTGGCACCCGATTGCTGGTCCGGAGCGGCTCGAAAGCTCCGGTTCGGGCGCATTTTCGCTGAATCGACCTGGTGCCGGCCCGCTCGGGTCGGATGCCAGTCCGGTTCGGGCAACCTGGAGAGCGCCGTGAATCTCGCCGCCGTTCGTAGGTTCTCCATCGTCGCACTGCTGGTCTCGGCCCTGTTCTCGCTATCGGCAGAAGCCACAGAAGATCTGGTCGAGGCGGGTCTGGGAGATGGCGCGAGCGCCGCGGTGCTCGAAGCGTCTGCCAGCTTTCCGCTGCTTCTCTACAAGGTCGATTTCGAGCCACCGCTCCATACGCTGGGCGCCCCGCCGGCGATCGGTGAAGGCAGCGCACCGCGCTACACGCCGACACGGTTGCGATACGGAGACCCATTGGTCGCCGCATCGACGGACCCTCGAAAAGGTCAAGCGCTGGAGCTCACGCAGACGGTCGATCCCTACGATCAGGTGAGCTTCGAGTTCGCGAGTAATCTCGGCGGGGGCGGTTTCGACGATCAGTACCCAACCTATTACGTCGAATTGACAGTGACCATCGCGAGTGCGGGAGCGGATTCGTCTGGATTCACCATTCTGCTGGACGGGCCGAGGGCACAGCAGATCGTCTTTGCACCGAATGGCGTGATCACTGCGTTGGCCTCGTGGGATCCAGATGCAGGGCTCGAGGGTTACCGCACCGCGATCGGGCGATTCGATGTCGGCGTGCCGACGCGGGTCGGGATCAAGCTGGACGCCGTTTCGGGTCAGTGGGAGATCTTTCTCGATAGAAATCTTGCACTGAGCGGGCGCTACCCGCTGTCCTGCGCTGCGCACTTCGCCGGTCAGTGCATCCGGAGCCTGCGCGTGAATGCCGTGGGATCTACGCGAGCGCTGATCGACGACGTCGTTGTGATGGATCATGAACTCGAGCTCGACGTTCGCATCCGACGCACGAAGGATTCGAACGTCGTCGTGCCGCACAGCCTCATGCTCGTCGAGGTGATCCTGATCGGATCCGAAATCATCGATATCGCCCGAGCCGACCCCGATAGCCTGAGGCTCGGTCCTGGAAGCGCGACGATCTGGAAGATCGTAAAGCAACAAGATGTCAATCACGACGGCTTCGAAGACCTGATCGTTCGGTTCAGGGCGAACGACACCGGCATTGAACTCAACGCTGAGGAAGCCTGCCTGGAGGGCGAAGTCGACGAAGTGCCCTTCTATACCTGTAACGTCATCCGAACGCCGCCACGGGTGAGAACCAAAAAGTGACTGCGCCGATTCGATAGCGTCGAAGAGCGTTTCTCCCGGCGGAACGCGGCCGTACACCCAGAAAATGCAGACATCGAGGAGAGGTCGTCGACTCTTCTGGTCGACTGTTAGTCGTCGTGCTTGTGCCGGTGCTCAGCGTCCGGCAAACCGACCGGGCAGACGCGGATGCACACGCCGCACATCTGCTCCCAATCCTCGAGCTGCAAGCGCTCGCCGGTGCTGACGTGGTTGGCGTCGCAGGCCGACTTGTCGACGATTCCCGCGCCCCCGAACGCATCCACCGGGCAGGCGTGCAGGCAGATGTCGCAGTCTCCGCACAGATCCACATCCAGGGGCGGGCTGGGCTCCAGGGCGGCGTCGGTGATCACCGACGTCAGACGGATCCGGGGGCCGAACTCCGGCGAGAGCAGCAGGCTGTTCTTGCCGAACACGCCGATGCCGGCCAGCTGCGCGGCGTGCCGGTGGGAGAGATCTCCCATGTTGTGCTCGAGATCGTAGGGTGGCGACGCGGGGACCTGCAGTGCGCGGTGGCCCTCGCGCTGCAGATATTTCGCCACGTGGAAGGCGATCCGGTCCAGCTCCAGATTCGCGATCTGATAGGTGATCGAGTACTCCCGGCTCGGGGCCAGTTCGAAGGCGCCGTCTAGCAGGCGGGCCCCCATGACCACGACGCTGCGCGCGCGGCGCAGCAGGTTGCGGGGATGGTGCCCGGCGGGGGCGCCCGCGAAGGCATCGGCGCTGGCCACACCGACGAGTTCGGCGCCCATCTCGTAGGCGAGTCGCTGGACGCCGGTCGTCCATTGAGCGCTCGTTCCGTTCGACTCAGACACTGGCCGCTGCGAGATTGCCATCGAGATCCATGCTATCGCAGATCATCGATGGGGGCTGTGGCAGCGCGAGCCCAAATCCGAGCGCACCGCACCGCATCGACTTCACGGCCTTTGGCGAAAGCCCAGATCGATCTCAACCGTCAAGTGGGATCGGGGATCGGAAGTGTGGGCTCCGTGCGAGAGCGAATCAACACCAGAGCCAGCGTCCGCCCGCGCGTTGCGAAGCGGGTCATCATGCAGTCGACGGGGATCGAGAGGCCGGAGTGGTCTTCCAGGTAGCTGTCGAAGCGCCGCGACTCGGCTCCCTCGGTCAGGCTGTCCAGCTCGGTCCACCAGCTTTCGTGATTTACACTGGGAACGAATCCCATCGCTGGAACACCGAGCAGTGCGTCTCGGGGGACGCCTAGCAGTGCGCCCGCAGCGGGATTGGCGTCCACGATCGCACCGTTGTCGGTGTCGAGTGCCAGGAAGGCGTCGGCGATCCGGTCGATTGCTGCGATCACCGCCCTTCGGTTACTGCGCGGCGCGCCGCTCGAGCGGCGATTGCCCTGGGTGTTTCGAAGTGCGCCGCGAAAGTGCGCGATCAGCGGCTCGAGAGCGGCTCGAACCACTCCGGCCTGATCGCCCGCGACTTCCTCGGCTGCGTTCGACCACGCTGTGAGCAGAGCGTCGACCCGCCGCTCGTGGGCTCGGATGCCTTCCAATGCGGGTTGCCGCGCCGTGCCGCGCTTCAACGAAGCGGCGGCGAACGAGCGGAAGCGACGCAGTACCTCGGTCTCGGCCGCCGCCGGGCCCGGCGCTGCAGGCCCCAGATGAGAAGTCATTACGGCTTCGATCTGAACGCGCTTGGAGATCAACCAAGCCGCAATTTGCGGATTCCCAGGCACACGCGCAGTGTAGCTTGCATGGTTTGCACGCCCACAGTGATTCGAAAATTTTAACCGCGCGGCGAAACGACGTTACTGCGCGGACACCGCCCACCCGCTAGACTGGGCGCTCGATGGATGGGAGTGACTCGCGTCGGTTCGATCTCTTCGCGCCGACATCATTGCATGAAATGCTCAGCGATACGCTGCGCGAGTTCGTCAGTCGCGAAGTAGAACCGCAGGCGGCCGCACACGATCGCACCGAGACCTTCAACCACGCGCTGTTCCAGCGCGCGGGCGAATTGGGATTCCTCGGTATCACGATCAGCGAGGAGTACGGAGGTTCCGATCTCGGGGCCACCGCGGCCGTCCAGGTCTACGAAGCGATTTCGGGCTCGGACCCGGGCTTCGCGCTGTCGGTGCTCACCCACTCGATTCTATTCGCCCAGAACATCCAGATCAACGGAGATGACGCGCTGAAGCGCCGCATCCTGCCACTCGCGGTTTCGGGTGAGTGGATCGGTGGCCTGTGCATGACGGAGCCCGAGGTCGGTACCGATGTGCTCGCGATGCGAACCCGCGCGCGCCGAGACGGGGATGTCTACGTGATCGACGGGACCAAGATGTTCATCACCAATGGCGGGATCGATGAAGAAACGCTCGGAGATGCCTTCGTGGTCTACGCGGCCACCGGCGAGGGCAGTATTTCCTCTTTCGTCGTCGAACGCGGGATGGATGGTTTTCGCCTCGGCCAGAAATGCAAGGACAAGCTCGGGATGCGCGCTTCCTATACGTCCGAGTTGGTCTTCGACTCCGTGCGCGTTCCGGTCGCGAATCGCCTCGGTGACGAAGGCGCCGGGAAGCTCGCCATGATGCGCAACCTGGAAATTGAACGGCTCACACTCGCCGCCATGTCGGTCGGGATTGCGAAGCGCTGTCTCGATGTGATGATCGCCCATGCGAACGAACGCAAGACGTTCGGTGTTCCGATTCGACAGCACGGTCAGATCCAACGCTACATCGCAGAGAGCTTCTCCGAGTATCGCGCCGCGCGGGTGCTCGTTTACGAAACCGCCCGCCACATCGATCTCGAGGCGACGGGTCAACGCGTCGGTGCAGACGCTGCGAAATTGTTCGCGTCTCAGGCCGCCAAGCGGACCGCGGACGCTGCGATCCAGGTGCTCGGCGGCTACGGCTATATGGGCGAGTACGTGGTCGAGCGGCTGTGGCGAGACGCGAAGCTGCTGGAGATTGGCGGCGGTACACTCGAGGCCCACCAAAAAAATCTCGCGAGCGATCTCTGCCGCGATCCGTCGCAGATCTGATACCGCACCCGAAGATCTGACACCGCACCCATGTGGGGCGGCTTACTCAATCGGGTGTGGATTCGGTGGGGGTAGCCGGCTACTCGGTTGCTTTGGAATCGAGGCTCTCTTTGAGTTCGGCCCATTTCGCATAGGCGGCGCTCGCCTCTGCCACGAACCCCAGGTTTTCGGCAGACAGAGCGAGCCCGGAGACCGCTCGTATATCGGTTGGCGCGAGCGTCGAAGCGCGGCGAAAGGCGACGTAGGCGTCCGCGATATTCTGGCGATCCCGCTCGATTTCTGCGAGGTCGAGCCAGAGCGCACCATCGCGCGGCGCGAGCTGAATCGCGGATTCGAGGTGCTCGATCGCGCGATCGGAGTCGTTCGCTTCGATGTAGATTCGCGCAGCCTGGCGCCGCAGCGAGATGTCCCGGGGGCGCACTCGGATTGCGAGCTCGATTTCACGCGAGGCTTCCTGGAGGCGCCCGGCCGATTGATAGGCGGCTGCGATATCGCCGGGTGCGGGCGAAGTCGTCGGCGCCGCACAGGCGAACAGGAAACCCAAGCTGATGATGGAGAGCGCGAAACGATGCATCCGATAAAAACCCCCTTCGGGTGGTTATCGGATGACGCCCCGGGCGTCGTAACCCTTTTCTGTCACCCGCGGGGGTGGGCGCTCAGGGCTTCGCGTCGAGGCGTTCGATGACGGCTCGGACGATCATCAGCCACGCGATCGTCGCATCCGCGAAGACCTCCGCGAAGCGGATTGGGGCGTCGTCCTTAGCAGAGGGCCGTCAACTCATCGGGTGAATGCGCGGGCAGAGAGCACTCTGTTCCGTGACAAACATAGGCGGTCGGGCGACCGTCGACCCGATCTCGACCCGAGATCCAGGCGGGGTCGACACCGACGGGCGAGGTACCGGGTTCGACGCTGAGCACGGCATCCTCCGGGCGAAGTACGGCGCGCGCTCGCGCAGCCAATGCTCGAGTCGCCTCGTCTTTCGGATCTCCGACGACGATCGCGACCGAGATGCCGCGCTCCGCGGCGAGTGCGGCGCGGGCCAAGGTGGGCAGGGCTTCGGGTGAGTGTTCCAGCCGCACCGCATGGGTGCGGAGCACGCGGTCTGCAATTTCGCGCAGGTCGCTCCGGCCCGCGATCGTGCCCGCGCGGAGCAATCCCATTGTGGCCAGGCCCGCGGAGTGGGGCGTCGCTCCGTCGTGATCCGAACGCGGTCGAACCATCAGCGGCTCGCCGTCGCTCGAGGTGAGAAAGAGATCGGATGCGTCTGCATCGAAGAACCGGGACGCGATGTCGTCCGCACAGCGCAGCGCCGCGGCGAAGAACCGCTCGTCCGCGCCGGCCCGTTGGAGATCGAGGCAGGCCTCGAGCATCCCCGCGAGGTCGTCGAGAAAAGCGGGAACTCGCGCGCGACCGAGATCGTAGGTCCGCAGCAGCCGCCCATCGTCGTCGATCAGTTTTTCCAGCACGAAATCCGCTGTCGCGGCTGCGGTTTCGAGCATCCCGTCGTCTTGCAGGAGACTGCCCGCGCGCGCGAGGCCGGAGATCAGCATGCTGTTCCAGGCCGCCAGGCGTTTCTGATCGGTCCCGGGCGCAATCCGCGCGCTTCGCACCTGTCGCAGTGCTTCGCGATCCTCCGCGAAACGGCTGCGGGGATCGCCGGTTGTCTCACGCAAGACCGTTGTCGCGCCGTCGAAGTTTCCGGCAGCGGTCACGCCGTAGGCCGCATTGAATGTCGCCGCACGCTCTTCGCCGAGTGCGCGGACAATATCGTCGGGCTTCCAGGCGTAGAACTTTCCCTCTTCGCCCTCACTGTCGGCGTCGAGGCTCGCGTAGAAGCCGCCGTCGGGGGCGCCCATCTCGCGCCGGAGAAAGTCGACGGTTTCGCGGATCGGCCAGATCAGCGCGTCGTCGCTCTGCCCGGTGCGGCGCCAGGTCTCCGCGTAGACCCGCAGCAGTTGCCCCTGGTCGTAGAGCATCTTTTCGAAGTGCGGGACGCCCCAGTGCGCGTCGACCGCGTAGCGGTGGAAGCCACCTCCGACGTGGTCGTAGACGCCTCCCCGGGCCATTTCTCGGCAACTGAAGGCGACGTGTGAAATGGCGTCCTTCGCTTCATCGGGTGGCAGCGAGTCGGCGGCGGCGAGCAGAAGGTCGAGGTAGGTCGGAGTCGGGAATTTCGGAGCGGATCCGAAGCCCCCGTGTTCCCGATCCGCGCCCCGAAGCAGCGCGCGCGCCGCCTGGACGACGGATTTTGTTCCGGACGCTTCCGCTCCGCCATCCGAAAGCGGCACGTTGAGGGTCCGCACGATCTGGTCGACCGCGGTTTCCACTTCAGCGCGTCGGTTCGCGTAGGCGTCCGCTACCCCCGCGAGCACCTGCCGGAAGGCGGGCATGCCGTGGCGCGGTACCGGTGGAAAGTAGGTGCCCCCGAAGAACGGCTCGCCAGTGGGTTTGCAGAAGGCGGTGAGCGGCCACCCGCCGTGTCCCTGCATGCGCATCACCGCATCCATGTAGATCTGATCGAGATCCGGGCGCTCCTCCCGGTCGACCTTGATGCAGACGAAGAACTCGTTCATCTGCGCAGCGGTGGCGGGGTCTTCGAAGGATTCGCGCTCCATCACGTGGCACCAGTGGCACGCGCTGTAGCCGATCGAGACGAGCAGCGGTTTGTCGTCCGCCGCGGCGCGATCGAGCGCCTCGCGTCCCCACGGATACCAGTCGACCGGGTTGTGCATGTGTTGACGCAGGTAGGCGCTGGCCTCTTCGGAGAGCCGGTTGGTGGGTTTCTGCGGCGCGTGATCGGGCAAAGGGCTCCCCGGGTTGATGGGTCAGGTGCTCGAGCGAGTCGAGAAACCTAGCGATTCACGATCCAGCCGCCTTCTACTGGCGGCTGGATCGACTCGCTGAGAGGAGCCTACACGCGTGTCGGCGCTCGGGGCTACTGGGGTGCGTTGCCGGGCTGATCGACCGCGGGGCGGTCGCCGGGGCCACGTCCCTTCCGCTGCTGGTGTTCTTTACGCGCCGCCTGGGCCTGTGCTTTTTCTTCGTCGCTCAATTTGCCGTCACCATCGGCATCGAAGCGCTTCAGTTTTCGGGCCTCCCGGTCCGGACGCTTCTCGCGAGCGGCTTGTCGCTCCTCGGGGGAGAGCTTGCCGTCACCATCGGTGTCGAGTTCGCCCATGCGGGACCCTCGACCCCTCGAGCGGGCCTCGGCTTTTTCTGCGTCGGAGAGCTTGCCGTCCCCGTCGGCGTCGAACTCCTTGAGGCGCCGCTCTTGGCGCTGTTTACGCGCTGCGGTCTGCTCTTCCTTTGAAATCCGCCCGTCTCCGTCCGTGTCGAACTCCTCGAATCCCCGCGCGCGCAGTGAGCCGCGCTCCTTTGCGTCATCGGAATCTTCGGCAATCGCGGGTGCCGCGATCGCGAGCGCAAAGACACAACAAAAAAGCGCTGCCGGATGGAACGCCCCCAAGCTCTTTCTCATATCCCTTCCCCTTTGTTGTGGCCGCCCCGTCTGTTGCGGTCAGCCCGCTGCTGGTTGGCGTTATGAACCCGCCGCCGGTGATTTGGTTGCCCATCCGTATCGGCCTCTATGACGGTCGAACCTGATGCTTCTATTCATTTTGGGCTCTAAATCCTTCTCGCGGGGAAACCCGTTTCTGGCCGTTTGGGGGGCCGCGATTTGGCGAACGCCCATGGGGCCCGTAGAGTGCCCCTCATGACTGAAATCGTCCTCAAACCTACACGGGATCGCTCGATTCGTCGCCGCCACCCCTGGATTCTCTCCGGGGCCATTGCTCGGGTCGAGGGCGCCGAGACGCCCGGGGATTGGGTGCAGGTACGGTCGGCGGAGGGTGAGATCCTGGGCTACGGCCTTCTCTCTCCCGAATCTGCGCTGCGGGTTCGAATGCTCACGATTGGGAAGGAGGCGCCGGCCGACGATCTGATCGCCGAGCGGATCCGCCTCGCGGTCGAACGCCGAGCCGCGAACCCACTTTTGGGGGATACGCAGGCCGTGCGCCTCGTGAACGCGGAGGGGGATGGGCTTCCGGGCCTGATGGTCGATCGCTATGCGGACGTCGTCGTTGTCAAGATGACGGCGGT
>JAFDAW010000365.1 GCA_019313605.1 Deltaproteobacteria bacterium | reverse complement strand
AGCTGGCCCGGATCTCGACCGGCCAGCAGCGCGGGCACCGAGCGAATCGCCACGGTGGCATCGCCGAAGGGTTCGAAATCGAAACCCAATCGCGCGACGGATTCGCGGCATTCGATCAGCGCCGCGAGCGGGACGGGCTCGACGCGCAGCGTGGTCGGGGTGAGCAATCCCTGGCTCTCGATCCCGCGCTCGAGCCACTCCGCGCGCAGGCGCTCGAACAGCACGCGCTCGTGCCCCGCGTGCTGGTCGATCAAGAGCAACTGATCCTTGGTTTCGAGCACGAGGTAGGTGGAGAGGAGCTGGCCGAGCAGGCGCAGGTCCGCGAAGCGGACGGGCGCTGCAGCGTCGCCTTCGGCTTGACTCGTGCGGAAGGCCTCGAAGCGGAATCCGGCTGAGTCCATCGCGATCTGCGCACCCGCGCGATCCGCCGGATCGGCACCCTCTGCAAAAACCCAATCGCTCGCCCCGCCGTCGCGAGCCTGGCTTGTCCGCGCGGTGGGTTCGTTTTCGGTGGTCCCGGTTGCGGCGGCGGACGGGTCGTCGACCGCGATCCAGCGGCGCGCGGCGACGGCATCTCGCACCCCGTGCCGGACCAACTCGTGGATCCCGCGCGGGTCCGCAAAACGCACCTCCCACTTCGCGGGGTGCACGTTGACGTCGACCTGCTCGGGCGGGATGTCGAGAAACAACACCGCGGCCGGAAACCGGCCCCGCGGCAGCAGGTCGCGGTAGATCTCGACCAGTGCGTGTTGCAGCACGCGGTCTCGCACCGGCCGGCGATTGACGTAGAGGTAGATGCCCGCCGTCGTCGAGCGGTGCCGCTCGGGGCGAGAGACGAAACCTTCGAGTGTCACTTCCCCCGCTTCGTGCGAAACGGGCGTGAAGGCGGCCGCATCGGCCTCACTGATCACCGCGGCGACGCGCTCGAGCGGGTCGTCGGTTGCGGGCCACGAGAATGCGGGCCGATCGTCGCGCTGGACGTCGAAGTGAATCGAGGGCAGCGACAGTGCCGCGCGGGCCAGCCAATCGGAGATGTGCCCCCACTCCGTGGTCGCGGTCTTCAGGAATTTTCGCCGCGCGGGGACCGCGCTGAATAGATCGGCCACTTCGATCCGGGTGCCCGGGGGCCCTCCCACCGCGCGCTGACCGCTGATCTCACCCGCCTCGACCTGGATTTCGCTGGCCTCAGCGGCTTCTCGGGGGCGGCTGCGGAGCCGGAGGCGGGAGACCGAGGCGATCGCGGCGAGCGCCTCGCCGCGAAATCCGTAGGTGCCGATGCGTGCTAGATCTTCTACAGCCGCGATTTTGCTGGTGGCGTGGCGCTCCAGGCAGAGCCGGGCGTCTTCGGGGCTCATCCCCCAGCCATCGTCCGCAACGGCGATCCAGTCCCGGCCACCATTGCGTAAATCGACCCGGATTCGGCTCGAATCGGCATCCAGAGCGTTCTCGACCAGTTCCTTGACCACGGAGGCGGGCCGCTCAACGACCTCCCCAGCGGCGATCTGGTCGATCAGGGCACCGCTCAGGCGCTGGATCGGAGCCGCTCGTTTGCGAATTTGCGGATTCTTGCTGGACATGATCCCCCCACTGCCCTGTATCATGCTCCTTGCGGTGGAGTCAACGGAGCCAAATTTCCGGGGCAGTTGCCACCCGCAATTACATTGACAACAATCGCGGCATACAAAAAGATTTGGTCGGGAAGCGAATTGACTGGAAGCGGAAGCGGCAGGGGTGGTAGGGGAACCACCGTAGGTAAAAAGCATGACGGGTCTGACGGACCCTGGAGGGGGGAAGGGTATGAGTGAGATCGGAGTCCAGCGGGAAGGTTCGACCAGCGGCGAAGCGCGTTCATCGGATCGACCGACTGGCCGGCGTCGCAGCGACCGAATCGTGGGTGTGGGGCAGAAGAGCCAGCTGGTCAACGACCAGGCGATGGCTGCAGCGCGGGTGGATCTGCCGCTGTTGGTGATCGGCCCCGTGGGCTCTGGCAAAGAACACATCTCGAGAGCCGTTCACGCCTGGAGCAATCGCGCTGCGAACCCGTTCGTGGTGGTTTCGTGCGGCGCAGTCAACGCCACGCTGATTGGGCGCGAACTCTTTGGCTGTGCGGCCGGCGTGTATCCGCTGTTGCAGGAGGCGCACATCGGCGCGTTGCAGCGTGCGGGTTCTGGCACGGTGCTGATCGACGACATCGAGAAGCTTCCCGAGGGTGTGCGCACGGACCTCGTCAACGCCATCAAGCAGGGAACCCTTCAACCCGAAGGCGGTGCGTCTGCAGTGGCAATGCGCGCGCGAGTCATCGCCAGCACGAGCGAAAAACCCGAGCACTCGCCGCTCGGAGATCTTCCCCATCACACCATCGAATTGAGCCC
>JAFDAW010000364.1 GCA_019313605.1 Deltaproteobacteria bacterium | reverse complement strand
CAGCGTGTAGCGAATTCCTAGCTTTCCTGGAGCACAAGTCACAAGTACGGGTGTACGTCGGCAGAACTCTCGGACTCAAGATGGCTTCTGCCGACGTGCAGCCGCGACTACAACATCGAAGGGACTGCCGAGCTGACCCTGGAAACACATACGGCCGGCCATCCTGAGACGACCGGCCGTATGCTCTTCTCTTCGAGAAAGTGGTAGCGGGGGCCCGATCAGACCGGTTGCATACGGGGCCGCGTGGACTTGTCGTCAGAGTGCAATTCTCGGGGTAACGATCCGAGCCGTCGGGTGATGTTTGGCCTCGAGACCAGCCCATGCCATTCCGGTGCTTGCGTCAATGCGGCTGTTGAAGGCAGTTGGCAGCAGGCCTTCCTGCTAGGGGGCGGGGCGCATCAGCCAGTGAGGAGAATGCCGGCGCCCACACCCAGCGAGTAGAGCACGAAGGTAAGCAGCGCGGCCTGCTGTACTGGGTGCGTACGGTAGAAGGTTTCGGGCGCCTTCCAGACCCGTGCGCTCGCGTATACAGCCGTCGGCAGGGCGACGAAGCCCAGAAGCACGGAGGCGGGTAGACCGAGGAGCAGCGAACTCGCGAGCAGCGCGAAGCCAGCGGCGTAGATTCCCGGAAGCACGCGACTGGCTGCGCGCCGACCCAGCCGCGCGACCAGGTTGTTCTTCCCCGCCGAGCGATCGGCCAGAAAGTCGGGGAACTCGTTGACCCAGAGGAAGGCGGCGATGAAGATCCCGAGTGGCATCGACAACCAGAGGGCGGGGAAGCTCCACTCGCCGGTTTGAATGACGTAGGTCGCCACAGACAGAACCGGTCCGTAGCAGAGCACGACATCCAGCTCACCCAGGCCGCGGTATGCGAGCTTGAGGGGCGGACCGTGATAGGACCAACCCAGCGCGAGCCCGACGGCACCGATCCAGAACACCGACGGCTCGCGAAGAAGGACGATGGCGGCTCCGAGGCCGAGGCCAATCGCGCCGAATCCGCCGGCAAGCGCCCACGTCTGACCTCGGGTGAGAAGTGCATCGACCAGCACGCGCTTTCCACCCGAGAACTTTGTACGATCCTCGGGCGCTACGGCGAGATCCGTACCGGAGTCATAGTCGAAGACGTCGCCCCAAGCATTCTTGGCTACCTCCATGCAGAAGAGCGCTAGCGCCAGAATCCCGAGCCAGGTCCAGTCGAGGGGTCCTTGGGTGGCTGCAACCGAAGCACCCACCACCATGCAAGCCAGCGAGGTGATGCTGATCTTTGGATCGGCGAGGCTCCAGAAGCCCTGCCAGAGTCCTCCCTGGGGCATACTCTCATCTCCTGTCGGGAAATCGAGCCGGTGGATTCCCGCGAAACGCGTGTAACGATATCCGTGAACCAGTCCGCTCGAACATTGCCCCGCGCGGTGGACCTTTGCCTGGCGGGGACAGGCCTGATCCTGCTGGCACCCTTGATGCTAGCGATCGCGGTCGCCATTGCGGCAACGAGCGGTAGGCCAGTGTTCTTCAGCCAGGTCCGGCTCGGCCGAGACCGCGAGCCATTCCGCATTCACAAGTTCAGGACGCTCGATCCAGACGGTGCTGGCGAAGACGAGATCGCTCCCGAGGGAGATCCCCGGGTGACGCGCATCGGCGGTTGGCTGCGCCACACTCGCCTCGACGAGCTGCCTCAGCTCTACGACGTGCTTCGCGGCGCCATGGCGCTCGTGGGGCCGCGGCCCGAGACGCGGGCCAACCTCTCGGCGGTCGACGACGAGCAGCTCGACCGCTGGCTCTCGGTGCGACCCGGCGTCACCGGACCGACGCAGCTCGCCTTCATCGCGACGGACGAGCTGCTCCGGGAGTTCGCGAACCCTACGCAGACCTATCGACACGTACTGGTCCCGGCCAAGGCCGCGCACGGCATCGAGTGGCTGGCGACACGCACCCTGGCGGGTGATCTGGCGGTGCTGCCCCAGACCCTCGTCGTGCTGGCGTCGCGGCGCGCGCGACTCCGCTCTCGACGTCACATCGAGGCCCTGCTGCGCGAAGCGGGAGCATCCCGTGGCGTGGCTTCTCGACCACCTTCGCGGTGAGCTGGTGCCGGCGGACGAGAACGAGAGCTGAGGCGGGCGTCCGCCAATTCCAGGACGTCGGCGTTGGGCGCGTCAGCAGCGACGACGACACGCGGTCCAAAACGAAATCGCCCGGAAGCCGAAGCCTCCGGGCGATTCTGGTCTTGCGAAAGTGGTAGCGGGGGCCCGATCAGACCGGTTGCATACGGGGATCCATCACCTTCTCGTGAGGCTACGCTTCTCCTCGTAGGGCCATCGCGCTAGTCGCCGCAACGGCCGCGAGCACTATTTCACAAGAGGTATCGCTGATAGGGAGT
>JAFDAW010000111.1 GCA_019313605.1 Deltaproteobacteria bacterium | reverse complement strand
GTCGCCCGACAGGCAGAGCACGTTCTTGATGCCGTGGGCGGCGGCGCCCAGCAGGTCGGCCTGCATCGCGAGCCGATTGCGGTCGCGGCAGGTGATCTGGATGACCGGTTCCAGACTCGAGTCTTTCAGCAAGATGGCGCTGCCGATGCTGCTCATGCGCACGATCGCAGTCTGGTTGTCGGTGATGTTGGCCGCGTCGAGGCATTCTTCGACGACCGTGCCTCGTTTGCGGACGATCTCCGCATCGTGACTCTTCGGCGGCTCGAGTTCGCCGGTTACCGCGAAGTGACCCGCTGCCAGCAGACGCTCGAGATTGCTCCCGGCCTTGAATGCGCTGCCTTTTTCCTCGGTGTTGTCGATTGGTTGCTGCATCGCCATTTTGCGTCCGCCTATCAGATGTCTTCGTCTTCGGGCAAGCGCAGGTCGTCGCGAACGACGCGCCGCGGCCCCCCGTCTCGACCTGTTGACCAGTCCTTGGGCGAACTGATCTCCATCAGCTCATCGATTCGCCCGAGTTTGTCCATGCGCTCCCAGATCAGCTGCCAGGCGCACGGGATGTTTTCGTCGATCTCGCAGTGGCCGTGCTTCGATCCGCCGCAGGGCCCGTTCATCAGTTGTTTCGCGCAGCGGCTGATCGGGCAGACACCGCCGGTTTCACCGAGCATGCAGCTGCCGCAACCCTGGCAGCGCTCTTCCCACACACCTGCCTCGGTGGGGCCGCCCATGAACTTGGTGTCGAGCGCCGGTATGATTCGCTTGTCGGGGAAGCGTTCCGCGAGAAACTGCACGCCGACCCCACAGCCGAGCGAGACGATGGCATCGTAATCCTTGACGCGTTCGTCGAGCGCCTCGAGGTATTCCACTTCACACTGTCGCTGAACCGAGGTCTCGTCGACCTCTAGCTTCTCGCCTTTGAGGCGGGTGGTCATGCGTAGCGACGAGGCCAGCATCTCGACTTCTTTCTTGCCACCGGCGAAGCAGACGGCGACGCAGGTGCCGCAGCCTACGGCCAACACCTTGCGGTCGTTCTTCAACATCTCGACGATGGCTTCCAGTGGCTTTCGTTCAGCGACGATCATGGCCCGTCTCCATCTTGTGGCGCGGGTCGCCAAATCGGGCGACCCCTCGTTGTCAGTTCGTCTCTTCCATTGCAGCGTCTGTTGGCGCAACCTGCGCTTTTCGCACGCGCAAGGGATTGGGGCCGAGCGCAGTGATCGTTTCGGCCATTTCCTTGGCACGCTCTGCGAACTGCACCCCCATTCCCGCCGATACATTGATCATCCGCACGCGGTCGGCTTCGAGCCCGATCTCCTTGAGCAGACTTCGGACGTGCTCAACGCGTTGATTGGCGTAGAGATTCCCGGTCTGGAAGTGGCAGCGGCCGGGCAGACAGCCCGCGACCATCACGCCGTCGGCCCCGTCTTCGAGCGCTTTCACCAGATGCAGGGAGTCGACGCGGCCGGTGCACGGCACCGCGATGATCTTGATGGAGGGTGGGTAGCCGCAGCGCGATCCGCCGGCGAGGTCAGCCGCCGCGTAGGCACAATGGAGGCAGCAGAATGCCACGATCTGGGGCTCGAATTCGGGCGTTTGCGTCATGCCGTCGGAGTCTCCTCGGGCGGATCCTCGCGCATCAGTGCGTCGACCTTCGACATCACCTGTGCGTCGGTGTAGTGCATCAGTTGGATGGCACCGGCAGGGCACGCAGCGGCGCAAATACCGCAGCCTTGGCAGAGCGCGGGTTCGATCTTGGCCGCGCCCTCGATGCCTCCCACTCCCGTGAGTTCTCCGTCGATCCTCGGCACCCCGTATGCGCAGGCGCGCACGCAGGTGAGGCAGGCGACGCAAAGGGAGGGATCGATGCAGGCGATCTTTCCGCCTGTGGTGATCGTATCGTGGGCCAGCAGGGTCGAAGCCCGCGCTGCGGCCGCCTGCGCTTGCACGATCGACTCGTCGAGGAACTTCGGATAGTGGGCCAGGCCGGCCATGAAGAGCCCGTCCGAGGCAAAATCGATCGGTCGCAGTTTGGCGTGCGCCTCCAGGAAGAAGCCGTTCCCGTCCAGTTGAACCTTCAGCCGCTTGTTCATCTCCTGCGCCGCCGGCGCCGGGACGACGGGATTGCTGAGGACGAGCATGTCGGGTTGCAGCGTGAGCTCGCGGCCGAGAACTTCTTCCCAGACGCGGATTTCCAGAGCGGAGTCGCCAGACTCCGGCGCATCCAGTATCCGCACTTCGGGTCGACTCGATTCGTCGTAGTGGACGAAGGCCACGCCGCTATCTCGCGCCTGGGTGTGGAGCCGCTCCTTGAAACCGTAGCTACGCATTTCACGGAAGAGAATCGTGATTTGTGCCGCCGGGTCGAGGCGCTTGAGCGCCAAGGCGTTCTTGAGGGCGGACGAGCAGCAGATGCGTCCGCAAAATTGCTCGGCCGGACCCACGCACAGGACCATTGCGATGGACTTGGGAAGCGGCCGGCTGCACTCCTCCTTCGGCAGCCTTGTGTGTTCAGCGAGGATCTCCTCGAACTCGAGCCCGGTGACGATGTTCGGACTGGTTCCGTATCCGTATTCGTCGCCGCGATACTCAACGCCGCCGGTGCATAGAATCGCAACGCCGTGTTTCACTTCGCTTTGGGTTGCATCGCCACCCGCCGAAGTTCGTTCCAAGGTTGTGGTGAAGTTTCCCATGAAGCCGACCGTGGAGGTGAGCTGCGACTCCAGGTGGAGGGTGATGCGCGGCTCATCCTCGATCTTGCCGATCAGCTCCGTCAGGAACTCCTGGGGGCTGGTCGACGCCGCGGCGCCTTCACGTGGAAGGCTTCCCTGATCCGCAAATTCGTCGATGCCGAAGTGCAGGTTGCGCACGTTTCCGCCGAGTTGATCGGTCTTCTCGACCAGATCCACGGGAAATCCCTGCTCGGCGAGGGACAGCGCAGCGCTCATGCCGGCGATGCCACCGCCGATGACCAGTGCAGACTTGGTCATCGGCATTTCCGACGTGGTGAGCGGTTCGAGTTCGCTGCTGCGCGCAGTCGCCATGCGCACCAGGTCTTTGGCCTTCGCGGTCGCCCCATCCCAATCCTGGCCGTGCACCCAGGAACACTGGTTGCGGATGTTGGCCATTTCGAAGAGATTCGGGTTGAGACCGGCGTTTCGGATGCTGCTCTCGAACAGCGGCGCGTGGGTGAGAGGTGTGCAGCTCGCCACGACGACGCGGTTCGCGCCCAACTCCTTCACCTTGTCGGCGATGTCGACGATCGAGTCCTGCGAGCAGGCGTAGATTTTCTCCTCGGAGTGGATTACGCCGGGCAGGTCGCTGGCGTACTCGGCCACGTTCGTCACGTCGAGATAGCCGCCAATGTTGGATCCGCAGCGGCACACGAACACTGCGGTGCGCGGTTCTTCCCCGGTGACGTCGCGTTCCGGCGGGAAGACCGTCTCCTGCGTCAGCGAATCGCGTGATCGGGTCAGCAAGCCTCCCGCTGCAGCCGCCGCGCCGCTGGCCTCGACGATCGACTCAGAGATGTCCCGCGGCTCGCGGAAGGGGCCAATCGCGTAGATGCCTTGTCGACTGGTCTGCAGGGGGTCGAACTGCACGGTGTTGCAGAATCCGTGCTCGTCGAGCTGCACGCCGAGTCGATGGCCCAGATTCTTGACACTCTCAGAGATCTCCATGCCAACCGAGAGCACCACCATGTCGAATTCTTCTTCGCGAACCTGCGAGCCGCCCGAGATCTGCAACGGTGCGTCTGCATCCGGCGCCTGGGTGCCCACCACGTATTGGAGCGCGAGGTTCCCACTCGCATGGCTTTCCTTGAGTCCCGAGATGCGGCAGCGCGTGTACTCGATGCCGTCCATCTCGCGGGCCCGCTGGTAGTAGGCCTCGAAGTTCTTGCCGAAGGCGCGCATGTCCATCATGAACACGTGAATCTGGGTGTCGGGCTCGTGCTCGAGGGTCATGACGGCCTGCTTGGCGGCGTACATGCAGCAGACCGTCGAGCAGTAATCGTGCGAAGCATCGCGCGATCCGACGCACTGCAGGAAGGCGATCTTTTTCGGCTTGGCTCCGTCTGAAGGGCGCTGCACGTGCCCGGCGGTCGGGCCCGAGGCGCTGAGCAGGCGCTCGTACTGGAGCGAAGAGATTACGTTTGGATAGCGCCCGAGACCGTACTCCTCGGAGAGTTCGGCGCGGTACGCCTCGAAGCCTGGCGCCAGGATCACTGCGCCCACCTCGACTTCGCGCGTGGCGTCCGCCATGTCGAGATTGATCGCGTCGACGCCGCAGGCGTGGAAGCAACTCAGGCACTCCGAACACACGCCGCACGACAAGCAACGCGCCGCCTCGGCGGCGGCTTGCTCCGCGGTGTAGCCGGCTTCAACCTCGCCGAAGTCACCGCGGCGTTCGTCGGGCTTCCGCTCAGGGCTTGGCACGCGCGGCGCGCGCACGATCTCGCCGCGCTCCACCTGCCCATCGAGTTCCGATTGGCTCAGCTCAGCCACCGGAGGCTTTTCGGCGGGTGTTTCCTCTGCCAGTGGCTCGCCGCGCAGGAAGTGCTGGATCGCCTCGGCGCTGCGGTGTCCGCTGGCCACGGCTTCGATGACGAAGGAGGTGCCGCTGGTGCTGTCGCCCGCAGCGAAGACTCCGGGGCGTGCGGTTGCATACGTATTGGGATCGATGGCGACGGTGCGGTTCGGCGCGAGCTCGACCCCGGTGCCCTCGGGGAGGAAGGCGAGGCCGACGCGCTGGCCAACGGAGAAGATCACCACGTCGGCGGGCAGCACGTGCTCCGAGTTCGCTTCGGTCTGCACGTTCAATCGACCGTCCGATCCGAAGTCGAAGCGTTCGACGCGCTGGCACTCGACGCCGGCTGCCTTTCCGTTGCCGTCGTCGATGATTTGCTGGAAGGTGCGCCCGTCGTGAATCTGGATGCCTTCCTCGAGTGCTTCGCGGATTTCTTGCTTCGATGCGGGCATGCCGTCGCCGCTTTCGAGGCAGGCCATGTGCACTTCGGCGGCATCGAGGCGTAGCGCGGTGCGCGCCACGTCGATGGCGACATCGCCACCGCCGATCACCAGCACGCGCTTGCCCTGGATCTCGGGCCGCGGGTCGTTCGCGTTCTCGTCGATCTCTGCGAGTCTTACGTCGCGCAGGAAGTGGGTGTTGATCAGCACGCCGTCGAGGTTTGCACCGGGGATGCCCAGTCGGATTCCCTCCTGGGCGCCGGCGGCGACTAGGACGGCCTTGAAGCCGTCGTCGAACAGATCTTCGAGACTCGTGACGGGCGTGTTCGTGCGCAGCTCCACGCCGAGGTCGAGGATGTCCTGTACCTCGCGGTCCACGACGGCGGCGGGCAAGCGGTATTCGGGAACGCCGAAGCGCAACATTCCGCCCGCCGTCGGCAGCGCCTCGAAAACCGTCACGCCGTAGCCGTCCACGCACAGATCCTGAGCGGCCGTCAAACCACACGGACCGGCTCCGATGATCGCGATGCGCTCGTCGAAGCGGCGCGGCACCGGCTCGGGGGCCACGCGCGGCTGGGCGTAGATGGTGTCGGTGACGAAGCGCTTGAGGCCGCGGATGTTGATCGCTTCATCCACCTTGGCCCGGCTGCACGCGGTTTCGCAGGGGCGGTTGCAAACACGACCGCAGATCGCCGGAAACGGATTATCTTCCTTGATCGTGCGCATCGCGTCTTCGATGCGGCCCTCGCGAACCAGCGCGATGTAGCCCTGCGCGCGTTGGCCCGCCGGGCACGCGTCGCGGCACGGGGCTACGCCGCGCTTTTCGATCGCATAGGCGTTGGGCGTGGCCTGGGGATAGAGCTTGAAGGCCGCACGCCGCTGGTCGAGTTGAATATTGAAGCCATTGGAGACTGGTACCGGGCAGACTTCGGCGCAGGCGCCGCATCCATTGCACTTGTCGGCGTCGATGAAGCGCGACCGGGTCCGTATCTGCGCCTTGAAGTCGCCCGCTTCACCATCGACCGAGACGACTTCGCTGTCGGTCAGAAGCTCGATGTCGGGGTGGCGCCCCACCTCCACCAGCCGTGGCGAGATCGTGCACATCGCGCAGTCGTTGGTGGGAAAGGTCTTGTCGAGCTGCGCCATGTGGCCGCCGATGGCGGACTGCTTCTCGACCAGATAGACCTTGTAGCCCGCGTCGGCCAGATCGAGCGACGACTGCATGCCGGCGATGCCACCGCCCACCACCATTACGGCGCCAACGACGGCTCCATCTGTGTCCGGTGCGTTGCACTCCGAACCCCGCTGCGAACAGGAGGTCGACTGATTCTGCTCCGCTTCAAAAGTCGCCAAGCGTTCCCTCGATCAGCGTGGCGGTCGCCCTGCCTCGAGCGAAGCGAGGCCGGCCGCCATCGGTTTCAATCACGTTATCGCGAAGCTCCCCATCAGATACGGGCGGTTATATTGCAAAGGTGCTGCCATCGGAGTCGAAGGCTGTGGCGCGCTCATATCGCACGAGGCGAGCTTTCAACTGGCCGGAAGCCATTTTGTGCTCGTCTTAGATGGGGCGATATGCCCCAATGCCCCTATTTGCCCCAGTCCTCCGACACAGCGACCTCGAGACGGGCGCAGGCCGTGAGCGCCTCCCCAATCGATGACGTAAAGACCGATGGAAGTGCTATTACGTGGTTTAGAGCGCTTTTAGCTGCTTCCGAAGCTGAGAGGGCTGCTTCATTTCCGTTCACGCTCTCCATGACGCGATCGGTGAACACAGAGGGCGGTTCGCGCCAGCATCGCGGTGAGGACCCCGGGCATATCGAGGGAGGCATCTAGTCGTGAAGCGAATTGCCATTGCGTTGTTTGTGCTCAATTTCGTCGCGTCCCCGGCCCTTGCCGATGGAGTCAAAGGTGTCGCCGGCACCCTTGGTATGGGAGCTCTCTCGACTATCGGTTGTGTACTCACCCAGGTCTATTTACCCGATGAGGAAGAGGAGTCGGCCGAAGACTTCGATCGAAGGGGATTTTTCATCGGTGCTGGCGCGGGTTTCGCGGGAGAGAATTTTTCGCGACGCCCGGTGAACGGCATTGCCGATATCTTTTCAAATCAGCCGCGACTCGCCGTCACTTATTCCGGTCCCGAGGCGATTGCACAGCCGGATGATAGTTGGAGCGTGAAGGGACGCGGGGGCTACCGATGTCACTCCCGATATTCGGTGGGCGCCACGTTCGAATATTTCGGAGGCTTCGACACCGAATGGTCGGGACCCCTGGGCATGGGCAGCGACGACATCGATATTTTCGTCGCCACCGTCGACATCAAGACCTATCTGCTGACGGGTCGCTATCAGCCGTACCTCCTGTTGGGCGGGGGGACGATAAATGTCAGCACGAAGGTCACCAATCGAACCGGGGTTAATGGGGTTACCGAAGTACCCTTGCCTCCGGACGGCGATGAGACTGCGTTGATTCCAATGTTTGGGCCGGTCATCCAGTCCCGCAGCTATACGGATTTTGTTTTTCGCTTCGGCGGTGGATTCGACATCTACGCGACCGACCACATCGTCGTAAACTTGGATGCCAATTATCTGGTTCCGATGGGTGACGCGAGCGGCGTCGGGATGTTCACAATCGGTGGTGGAATCGAGTATCGCTTTTAGGAAGAACAGCAGGCTCCGCGGTTGCATGGGAGCTGCTGATTCGGGCGCGATCTAGAACCGATTTCGAGAAGAACGTACTGCCCCACGGCGTCGCAATGACTCGAGTTGTGATCTCGAGTGCGTGACGCCGCCGTATTCAGCTGGGCGCCCCGAACTCCTCCCACTGTTTTCCAACCCATGGGTCGACTGGAACGGATCCGCCTGGCGGGGGGATTTGGATGGGGCGATGCGGGAGGGCGGCGATACACCGCCCCCCCGCGAGTTGCGCGTAGCTCAGCCGATCCCGCTCACTTGTTGCACTTGAGGGTTCGGCGAGAGACCAACTTCCCGTCGTCGGTCGTTGCGGTGACCGTGACCCGGCCCTTGGATCTCCGGTCCGGCGCCTCGGATCCCGCGCAGTTCTCGATTTCGTAGGTGGCCCTGAACTTCTCCTGGCCGACCCGGCGATTGCAGGTGAGGCCCTCTCGGGTCTCGTCCAGGATCACATCGCCATCGTCGTCGACCATCTGGAGTCGCAGCGAGAAGGTGTCCGTGCTCGTTCCGGGGCGACACGCGCCACGGCTCTTCTCTTTCGCCTTCAGGACCACACCGACCTTCTTGGTCTGGCTCGATCCTCTACCAGAGGATTGGGTCTTCTTCAGAACCGCCAGATTACCGGCCGGCACGATCCGATGCGGCACGCACTGACACTCGTTCTCGGGTGTCGGCGTCGCGGTCGGCGTTGCCGTGGGCTCCGCAGTCGGCGTGGCCGTAGGCGTCGGCTCCGCGGTCGGCGTCGCAGTCGGCGTCGGCTCCGCAGTGGGCGTTGCCGTGGGCTCCGCAGTCGGCGTGGCCGTAGGCGTTGGCTCCGCGGTCGGCGTCGCAGTCGGTGTCGGTTCCGCAGTCGGCGTGGCCGT
>JAFDAW010000363.1 GCA_019313605.1 Deltaproteobacteria bacterium | reverse complement strand
CCCCTACCCCCCGATGAGAAGGCCCTGCTGCTCGCGGAGGTCAATCCGACGCTGCGGCTCGAGCGGGTCGCGGCCCATCTCGAGCGCGAAGTCACGATCGCGGAGACCCAGCGCGCGTTGAACCAGGATTCCGACTCGGACGACATGGAGCCGGATCGACGAGAGCGCTTGTTGCGCCGTCGCATGCGAGAGCTCGAGAAAGAACTCGGCGAATCGGATCCGAGCATTCGCGAAGCGGAAGAACTTCGCGAGCGAATCGACGAGGCCAATCTGCCCGAGGACGCGCGCGAACAAGCCGAGCGGGAACTCAAGAGACTCGCCGCCCTCCCCCAGCTGGCACCCGATCGGCACTTGATTCGAACCTACATCGAATGGATGGCCGATCTTCCCTGGTCTGAGGAGTCGGAAGACAAGCTCGACCTGCCGGCCGCGCGCGAGATCCTCGATGCCGATCACCACGACCTCGAAAAGGTCAAAGACCGCATCCTCGAATTCCTCGCGGTTCGAAAATTGGCGCCCGATGCAAAGAGTCCGATCCTCTGCTTCGTCGGCCCACCGGGTGTGGGCAAGACGTCGCTGGGCCGCTCGATTGCGCGCACCATGGGGCGAACCTTCGCTCGGGCTTCACTCGGCGGTGTTCGCGACGAGGCTGAAATTCGCGGCCACCGGCGCACCTACGTGGGCGCCATGCCGGGCCGGATCATCCAGAGCCTGAGGCGCGCCGGCACTCGCAATCCGATCTTCCTGCTCGACGAGATCGACAAACTCGGTGGCGACTTTCGCGGTGACCCTTCTTCTGCACTGCTCGAAGTCCTCGACCCCGAGCAGAATCACGCCTTCAGTGACCACTACATCGAAATCGCTTTCGATCTGTCGCGCGTGCTCTTCATCGCCACCGCGAACACCCTATCGACGGTTCCGGCCGCACTCCTGGATCGAATGGAAGTCATCGAACTGCCGGGCTACACCGAGCGGGACAAGCTCGTCATCGCACGCCGCCATCTGGTCCCGAAGCAAGTCGAAGCGCACGGGCTGGAACCCGAACTGATCCGCGTCGGCGACGATGCGCTCGACAAGATCGTCCGCGAATACACGCGCGAGGCCGGTGTCCGAAATCTCGACCGGTACATCGCCACCTTGATGCGCAAAGCAGCGCGCCGCACCGCCGGAAAGAGCGAGGCACCCGTGATCGAAATCGACGCCGATTTCGTCGCGGATGCGCTCGGAGCACCTCCCCACCTACCCGAAGCCGCGGAGCGAACCGTGATGCCGGGTGTCGTCGTCGGCCTCGCCCATACGAGCCACGGCGGAGACATCCTCTTCATCGAGGCAACGGTGGCGCGCGCGGGTGAGGGTGTGCGGCTGCGGCTGACCGGTCAGCTCGGAGAGGTGATGCGCGAATCGGCGGAAGCGGCACTCTCGTGGGTGCGGGCCAATGCCGAGAAGATCGGCGTCGCGCCCGAGATCTTCGAGGCCTGCGAAATCCACCTCCACGTGCCCGCGGGTGCCGTTCCCAAAGACGGGCCGTCGGCGGGTATCACACTGGTGACCGCACTCGTCTCGGCGCTGACCGGACGCAAGGCGAGTGGAAAGATCGCCATGACGGGTGAAATTTCGCTGCGCGGGCGCGTGCTTCCCGTTGGTGGAATCAAGGATAAAATCCTCGCCGCGTCCCGAGCGGGCATCGATACCGTGATTCTCCCGCGGAGAAACGAGAAGGATCTCGTCGACGTCCCCGACGAAGTGCGCGCCGAGATCGAACTGCGGCTGGTGGACACCATCGAAGAAGTTCTCGAACAGGCGCTCGCAGATCCGTCTTGAGTGGCGGGCAGTTTCTCGGCTGAATTTCGCCTCAGCAACCCCGGACGGCGCGCAGGTCGCTAGCGAGACTCGAGTGCGTCGGCGTCGACCGCCTCGGCGAGCTGCTCGAGGAAGTTCGGCAACGCAGAGGTCACCCGGTTCCAGTTCGGAATCTGGGGCAGCTCCATCGGATCGCGAACGAATCCCAGACCCGCTGCCCGCAACGCACGCGAAAAAGTCTCGACCGACACCTCCTCCTCGTGCCGATCGAAGACGAGGCCATTGAGGGCTGCGTCGGCGCTGTAGGAAGCGATCGCATCCTGGGCCATCCGGGTGTAGGCGGCGGTCAGCGTATTGAGAAAGCCCGCATCGAACTCCACGCCGTAGGAGGCGAGGTTTCGGATCGAAGACGATGCGATGTCATACACCATACGGTGAAGTCCACGACTAGCGTCGGATTCTGACAACTCACGATGCTTGTGATCGTAGTTCTCCACGATCTCGACCTGGCAGATCCTCTTGAGTGAACAGTTGCGGTACACTTCCGTGAGCATCCCCACCTCGAGCCCCCAATCGC
>JAFDAW010000362.1 GCA_019313605.1 Deltaproteobacteria bacterium | reverse complement strand
CGCGCGCAACCGGGATCACCACGTGGTGTCGCGCGAACGGACGCGAGAGTGTCTTGGTCACGAGATCGTTGTCGATGCGCAGCGGGTCGATCTTCAGGTAGGGGATGCCGGATTCGACGGCGAGCAGCTCTGCGAGCGCATCTTCATCGAGCTTCCCGTGTGGCCGCGTGGGGTGGGCGAACGCCATCGCGGCCACGAGTTCGACCGGCGTCACCTCGTAGCGGCTGGCCGCCTGCGAGCGAACCGATCCCACGCGGTCTTTGAGCACGCGACTGCGAAGCGTCGTGGCGCGCGCCTCGATCTCCTTGGTCTGCGGCTCGGTCAGAAACTCCTGGCGCTGCAGGATTTCGAGCAGTTCATCGAGACCGAGGGGCGGGCGCGGCTCTGAGCGCTGAACGGGCTTCGGTCCGTCCCCACCCGGGCCGGGATTTGCTTGGCTCATTGTGCGGGTACCCCTTCTAGCTGCTTATCGGCGATCCAGCGAAAAAAACGACTCTTCGGGGTTGGAAAATTCGGCTGCCGGGGCAGGGCGCAAAAGTGCCCGGCCCACAACGCGTTATGCTGCCCCGATGCACCCCAGGATCGACCCCGAACTGCTCGAACGCGCCCGCCGCAGCCTGCGCCGCCGCGACCCCGCGCTCGGGGCCGTGATCCGCCGGGTGGGCCCCTGCGGCCTCGAGGCCAGCGGGGATCCCTACCGGATGCTGGTGCGATCGGTCGTCTACCAACAACTCGCGGGCTCCGCGGCCGGGGCCATTCTCGGGCGGGTGAAGGCGCGCTTCGGGGGCCGGATTCCGCGGCCCGAACGCCTGCTGGCCGCAACCGACGCCGAGCTGCGCTCTGACGGGCTCTCGCGCCAGAAGATCGCCGCGATTCGTGGCGTCGCGGGCGCATTTGCCGACAAATCCCTCTGCAACCGCCGGCTCCGCGGGATGCCCGACCAGGACGTCGTCGACGCCGTCACCCAGGTCCGGGGCATCGGCGAGTGGACGGCCCACATGCTGCTGATGTTCTCGCTCGGCCGCCCGGATGTGCTGCCCGTCGGCGACTACGGGGTGAGGAAGGGCGCGCAGATCCTCTACGAACTCGAGGACCTCCCGAAGCCCAAAG
Organism: Deltaproteobacteria bacterium; assembly: GCA_019313605.1. GTDB lineage: Bacteria > Myxococcota_A > UBA9160 > UBA9160 > SMWR01 > JACZVU01. Next base: position 1,303 of record JAFDAW010000362.1, on the reverse strand, counting down.
AGCTCGCGAGCCTCGCTGAATGCTGGCGGCCCTACCGCTCGGTGGGGGCCTGGTACCTCTGGGCGGTGGTCGACCAATGATCCAGATATTGCCGGCCGCCGGCGGGCGGGAAGGGGAGTTTTGCGCAATATTCCCGCCGCTTGCCTAGCGCGTCCCCATCGTCTAGTGGCCTAGGACTCCGCCCTTTCAAGGCGGCAACACGGGTTCGAGTCCCGTTGGGGACGCCACCAGGCTTGCGATAGCGCGGCGTCTTCGCCCGCTTCTCCCTCCGTCCTCCTTCGGCGTACATGAGTACGCCTTCGTCGTTCTCCGGTCCGAGGCGGACGAATCCACCGCACTCTCGCAAGCCTGGTTCTGATTCGGGGTTGGTGATAGCGCGGCGTTTTTGCCGGCTTCTCCCTCCCGTCTCCTCGGCGTACTTCAGTACGCCTTCGTCGCCGTCCGGTCCGAGGCCGACAAATCCACCACACTCTCGCCCGCCTGGGCTGATTGCTGCCAGGTCGCAAGTGGGGACGTTGGTGAATATTCACCAACGTTCTCGCAGGCGTAGAGCGATGCCCTGCCACGCGTTTTGCACATCGCCTTATGGGCATAGCGGGGCATCTCGCCTCATCTCGAAATGATTGACCGGATCTTTCGGCCGGGCGTACACTGAGCGGTAGCAAGCGGAGGTATGACCATGCGGCGACTCAGTTCGGTTTTCGTTGTCACTGGCGCGGTTCTGGCGGCAGTTCTCGGGGGAGGCGCAGGCGCAGCCAACGCAAGCGCCACGATCGATCTGATCTGGGCCGACACCGGTACCAACGAGATGAGCAATCTGGAGTTGTCTGCAGCCATCACCCTGCAGGTGATCCTGACCACGGGTCCCAACGGCTCACAGGGCGCTGGCATCAGCGTCGATTACAGCAGTGTTCTGAGCACGCTCGCCGTGGTCGGCTACATGAGCACGCCGGGAGGCGGGCTGCCGCTCATCCTCGGCTCGACGTCCGACACCGGATCGCGGATCGAGAACGTCAACTCCGCCTCGTTTCCGCCCTACGTGGGTACTGGCCTGACGGCAGCAGGCCAGACCCACCAGCTTGGAACGGTCACCTTCCAGGCGAGCCAGCTTCCCAGCGGCACGCTCGAGATCTGGACAGATGCCGATGGCCCGACAGACGACGTCCTGGACTTCAATGGCAACCTCATTACCAGCACGACTGCGTTCAACAGCGCTTTCCTATGTGCTGGGGGAGGGCCGTGTCCAATAGTCACTGCGTCTCCCACTGCGACAGCCACGTCGACTCCGACTCCCACGCCGACG
>JAFDAW010000110.1 GCA_019313605.1 Deltaproteobacteria bacterium | reverse complement strand
CGCTTCGGCGATGTCGCGCAGTTTCAGGAACGACAGTACGAAGCGCGCGTCTTCGATCGGAAGCCCGACCAGACCCTTCGGATCGCTGAGCAGTTCGATGACGGCGTCCTCGCCGATCTTGTCCAGCTTGTCGATCGCGATACACAGCGCGGGGAAGACTTCGGGTCGCTTCGCGAGCACCGTCTCGCGAAGCGTCTCTTCGAGCAGCGACCGGCTGTTGATCCGGATCATCACGTCGCCACGCTCCAGGCCGAGCCGGTCGAGCAGGTGAAAGACCGACGCGATCAGTTCCGCTTCGGCGGCGACCCCGGGCTCGCCCCAGATGTCCATGTTCCACTGGTAGTGCTCGCGGCGGCGTCCGCGGCTCATCCGCTCGTAGCGCCAGCACTGCGGAATGCTGAACCAGCGCAGCGGCATCCGCAGCGCGCCGCGGCGCGCCGCAACCATCCGCGCGATCTGTGGGGTGATTTCGGGGCGCAGCGCCAGGTGGCGGTCGTGCAGCGTGAAGTGATAGAGCTGATCGACGATCTCCTCGCCCGCCTTGCGGATGAAGAGTTCCGCGTGCTCGAGCACGGGAGCGTCGATTTCTTCGAAGCCGAAGAGCGCCGCGGTGGCGCGGAAGTGCTCGAACAGCCAGTTCCGCAGCCGCAGATCCTCGGGATAGAAGTCGCGGGTGCCTCTCGGGGCCTGGAGAAGTTCTTTGCTCACGGGCCCAGTATCACATCCGGGCTGGCTCGGCGCCTCCATCGGGCGTCGAAAATAGTGTCGATCTGCCACAGAGGTTGCTACCCCCTTCAGGGTTCGAACACCGATCTCGGAGGATCCATGTCGACCCGTTGCTACGCACTGGCACTGATGTTTCTCATCACAGGCGCTCTCGCAGCCTGTGGAGCCGAAGAAGCGCCCCCGAAAGCCGTCCCTGAAAAACCCGCAGCCGCGAAGGCGCCCGCCGCGAAAGCCGCCGCCACTGCTGCCAAGCCGTCCACAGCGGATACGCTTCCCAACGGCATCGTGCTCGCTTTGGCCCAGTTCGTGACTGAAAAGGGCGATGACGGCAAAGACAAGTTCATACCGGGCCCCGCGCGGCTGGAGTTCCTCTACCGCGAAGGCGGCGAGTGGAAGACCTCCGAGTTCGAGGACCCCGAAAGCAACGTCTTCCACAAGGCGATGGTTTACGACGCGGGCGATGGGCCCCGGCTGCTCACGCTCGGCGGAACCCGCGCTCTGCTCAAGACCTGGGAGCTCACGGATTCCGGCCTGGTGCCAACGGTGCTCTGGGAAAAAGATTTTGGCGGCAAGTTCAGTCGGATGCGCGATGCCGAAATCGCCGACATCAAGGGTGACGGGACGGCGAGTCTGGCCGTGGCCACCCACGACAAGGGCGTCGTGGCGGTCGTACATCCGACCGGCGATGGCTACGAGATCGTGCAGCTCGACGAAAAAGAAAACATCTTCGTTCACGAGATCGAGGTCGGAGATCTGAACGGGGACGGCGTCGTCGAGATCTACGCGACACCGAGCGAGCCCAACCGCCTCGACGGGACGCCCCAGAAGGGCGAGGTCGTCCGCTATGTCCCGGGCGCGGGTGGCCAGCGGACCGTGGTGGCAGATCTCGGTGAACGCCACGCCAAGGAGATTCTCGTTGCTGATATCGACGGGGACGGAAGCCAGGAACTCTACGTCTCCGTCGAGGGAGAGATCGAGGGCGAGGGCGGTGCCAAGCGCATCAAGTCGCCGGTCCAGATTCTTCGCTACGAAGCGGACACGCCCGCCGACCAGGGCGTCGTGATCGCCGAAATCAAGGATTCGCTGAGCCGCTTTCTGACCGTCGGTGACGTCGACGGCGACGGCAAGAACGAGATGATCGCCGCGGCGTTCAGCAGTGGATTGTGGTTGCTCCGGCCGACCGACGATCCCAATGCCAAGTGGAAGGCTCAGCGGGTCGATCGCGATTCAGCGGGATTCGAGCACGCCGCGATCCTGACGGATCTGGATGAAGACGGGACCGTCGAGCTCTATGTGGCGAGCGATCGCCACAAAGAAGTCAGCCGCTACGTGTGGGACGGGGAGCGCATGAAGCGCGAGGTCATCTACAAACGCCCCGATGATCGCCCGATCTTCACCTGGAACCTGATGCCAGTTCCGATGGAGCTCATCCCCAAGGACTAGTCCGCACTCTCGCTTCAGAGATCCGGCCGCAATCGCTGCTCGCTTGGGATGCGATTCATGGCAGGCGTGCTGCCACCGGGGAGTCGGGGGGAAGGGGCATTCGCTCAGGCCCATGTCGCTCACACCCCTTCCCCCCGACTCCCCTGCGGATCCGATTGCCGCGCGAAGGAAACCCCGCGTATTCCAGGGCCGCCTTCAAAGAGAGCGCCACGTGGGTGCGGTGAGGGGAGGCCATCGGGCGACATGGGGTTCGAGCCCGATGGCCTCCCCTCACCGCACCCGCACCCAGGTGGCCATTGCATAGACAGGGCCGTTGCCTTTTGAGCGGGCAGCGCGGGCGGGGCCCCAGTTAACCGGGTGGCCAATTGCCCGCGCAGGCCTTTTTCTTTTGAGAGGTCGGTACTGGCGGGGGCCCAGTTAACCGGGTGGCCAATTGCCCGCGCAGGGCCGTTTTCTTTTGAGAGGTCGGGTACTGGCGGGGGTCCAGTTAACCGGGTGGCCAGTTCAGGGGGCGGTCGCCGATGACGTGGAGGTGGAGGTGGAAGACGGTTTGGCCCGAGCCGGCTCCGTTGTTGATCACGACGCGGTAGTTTTCGAGGCGGGCATCGGCGGCCACCCGATTTGCGACGAGCAGCAGGTGGCCGAGTAGCGATTCGTCGGCCGGTTCTGCGGAGGACAGTGTCTCGATTGGCTTTCTCGGGATGACCAGCAGGTGGATCGGCGCGACCGGGTTGACGTCTCGGAAGGCGATCGCCCGATCGTCCTCATAGAGGATCTCTGTGGGGATCTCTCCGCGCTCGATTCTGCCGAAGATCGTGTCTGCCATCGAAGACCGTGAAGCCTGCCGGAACAGGCACTTACACGCAACCTTCCCGCGGGGAAAGGACGCCACCTCAAGTCGATCGGCGATTCCCCCGACCCCTCATCCGCCCGGCCCAGCGAGCCGCCTGCGAGGGGTTCCAGGTGCGCCGATTCTGGGGCCGGATTGGCGCGGCAGTTGTCAGGCGCGGATCGCCGGGCTAAGGATGAGCCCCATTCGCCGGGTGCCTCCCCGCCAACGGAGCTGAAAACTTTGGGTAAAGCGCTCGTCATCACAGAGAAGCCCAGCGTCGCACGCGATATCACCGATGTGCTCGGCGGCTTCACCGATCACGAAGGTTACTTCGAGAGCGATACCCACCTCGTGACCTTTGCGGTCGGGCACCTCTTCGAGTTGCTCACACCCGAGGAAGTGGACGAGAAATACAAGCGCTGGACGCTCGACGCGCTGCCGATCCTGCCCGACGAATTCCGGCTGAAACCGAAGAAGGGCCAGAGCGACCGGATCCGGACGATCAAAAAACTCCTGCAGCGCGACGATGTCGACAGCGTCGTCAACGCGTGTGACGCGGGGCGCGAGGGAGAACTGATCTTCCGCGAAATCGTCGACAGCCTGAATTCGAGCAAGCCGGTTCGCAGGCTCTGGCTCCAGTCGATGACCAGCACCGCGATTCGCAAAGGCTTCGATAATCTGCAGCCGGGTTCGGAGTTCGACGGCCTCGCAGCTTCCGCGGCGTGTCGCGCCCAGAGCGCTTGGATGATCGGCATGAACGCGACGCGCGCGCTCACCAAGCGGCTCAAGAGCCGCAAGGAAAAGACCGCCTGGTCGGCGGGTCGCGTGCAGACGCCAACGCTCGCGATGTTGGTCGATCAGGAGTTCAAGATCCTGGCCCACGTGCCGCGCCCTTATTGGCAGGTGCTCGCCAACTTTGATCACGACGGCAATGCCTATCAGGGGACCTGGTTCGATCCGAGCTTCAAGGCGGGTGAAGATTCCGAACTCAAGGACGACCGGATCTTCGACGAGAAACGCGCGGCGGCCATCGTCGCTGCGGTCGCCGGTCAGCCCGCGATTGCAGAGGAAACCCGCAAACCCTCCCGAGAAGCGGCACCGCCGCTATTCAACCTGACGAGCTTGCAGCGGGAGGGGAACCGCCGCTTTGGTTGGTCGGCGCGGCGAACGCTGAGTGCCGCACAGCGCTGTTACGAGCGTCACAAGATTCTCACCTATCCCCGAACCGACTCGCGCTGTCTGCCTGACGATTATCGAAGCATCGTCGACGACACGATCGGTAGTTTCGCCAACGGTGCGGGGCAGGAGGGCGCTGAGTTCTCCGAATACGCGACCGCCGCCGCCCAGTTGAAAAAGGCGGGGCTCGTCAATACCGAGCGGACATTCGACGACTCGAAGGTTTCCGACCACTTCGCGGTGATCCCGACCGGAACCATGCCGGAGGCCCCGCTGACCGGAGACGACAAGCGGCTCTTCGATCTCGTGGTGCGACGCTTTCTCGGGAACTTCTTTCCGCCCGCGGTGTGGGAGCGCGTCGAGCGCGTGACCGAAGTGGAGGGCGAGAAGTTCCGAAGCCGCGCGCGCTCGCTCAAGGAAACAGGCTGGCGCATGGTGCTTCCCCCCGCGAGCGAAGAGTCGGAGGCCGTGGTCCTGCCGCCGCTCGCGCCGGGCGAGGACGCCGCGAGCGGAGTTGCCGTGCGCTCGGTTTCGACCGAATCGGAGTCCGACGAAACCCGCCCGCCCGCCCGGATCACGGAAGCGCGCCTGCTCTCGTTGATGGAAAACGCCGGCAAGCTCGTGGAGGACGAGGACCACGCTGCGGCGATCAACGAAAAAGGGATCGGCACTCCGGCGACCCGCGCGGATGTGATCGAGAACCTGATCGCCAAGGGCTACGTGGTGAGGGTCGCCAAGGCGTTGCGGCCGAGTGTGAAGGGAATCCGGCTGATCGACACCCTCCACCGCATCGATATCGCCCGCCTGACTTCTCCGGAACTCACGGGAGAGATCGAGCACCACCTGCTCGAAGTCGAGCGCGGCTCCCGCAAGGCGGCGGATTTCATGACCGAGATCACGAAATACGCCTGTGAGATCGTCGAAACCGCGAAGACCTTCGAGTACGAAGATCTCTACGACACGAAGACTCCGCTCGGCAACTGCCCATCCTGTGGCAAGCCGGTCTTCGAGATGGCCTGGTTCTATCGCTGCACTGAAGAGCCCGGCGTCGAGCGTGAGGACGATTGTCCGATGCGATTCTGGAAGGACACCTCGGGGCGCTATCTCGATCGCGACGCCATCTCTGCACTGCTGCGCGATGGCAAGACCGGGACCCTGGACGGTTTCACGGCGCGCAACGGTCGCACCTACAAGGGCTTCATCGAAGTCGACCACGAAGAGTGGAAACTCGTGGTGAAGTCGCTCGGTTACAACGAGGGCGAGGGCGTTAGTGAACTCGTCGAATACGACGTGAATCCAGATCCGCTGGGCCCGTGCCCGTTCGGCGAAGGCTGCTCGGTCATCGAGTCGCCCACGCAGTACATCTGCGAGCGCCAGCTCAAGATCGATCAGCTCAAGAGCGAGAAGATCGAAAAGGGCGAGCCCAAACTGCCCAGGGGTCAGAAGGACCCCGAAATCGAGGCGCTTCCCCAGAGTTGTGGCTTCGTATTTCCGCGAACGGTCTGCAAGCGAGAAATCACTCGGGACGAAGCCGAGGTCTACCTCGCCAACCAGAAGACCGATTTGTTGGAAGATTTTACTTCGCGCTTCGGCCGGCCGTTTTCGGCAACGCTGTTCCTGAAGGAAACGGGTCGACACGGTTTCGAGTTCCCGCCCCGCAAGCCCCGCGGTGGCAAGGCGGGTGAGGACGGGGGCGCCGGGACGAAACGCAAGAAGAAGACGACGAAGAAGAAAACGAAGAAGAAAACGAAGAAGAAGACGACGAAGAAGAAGGCGACCAAGAAGAAGGCGACGAAGAAGAAAACGACCAAGAAGAAGGCCACGAAAAAGAAGGCCGCCAAGAAAAAGACGACCAAGAAGAAGGCGGCCGTCGAATCTCCCTCCTAGCGCTTCGCCCTTCACCGCGCTGATCGCGTTTCCCCGCCGCTCGACCCGGATCTGAGCTGAAGCGCGAAGATGCCCGCCCGGTAACTCAAGTTGGCCTAGAAGTTGCCGATTTTGCATTAAAACTCGTTGTCATCGGAATCATCTCACGGTAATAACTCCGAGTGGGTCTCCGGGGGGAAGACCTCAGCCACACCGAGGTGTCGGGCCGACTCGAGGCAGGGTGTCGGATCTCGACCTCAGCACTCGGTGGGCGCCTCCGCAGGCCAACGTGTTCCACAGCGGGGGTGTCGGCGTTGGGGGGATTCGCGGCGCTGCAGATGAGAAGGCTGCTGGCTTCGGCCGCGGTCTCGATCATCGCGTTCGCGCTGGGCCTGGCCTCTACCCGTTCAGAGGCTCTCGAATACTTCGACGGACGCATTCAGGCCCACGGTTTCGGCGAGATGCAGGTTCGCGTCCTCGATCAAAGCTTCGACGACAATCTCGACCTCGCGCAGTGGTACAACGTTCTCAATCTCGAGGTGGAAGTCGACGTTCTACCCAACGGCTGGGGTCCGATCGATATGCTCCAGACCTACGTGCGCGTCGAAGGCCGTTACGATTGTGTCTGGAAACGCGGTTGCGGAATGTTCCGTTCCGTCAACACCTATGGGGATCGGGCAAAAAGGCTCCCCGATCGACTCAGCGACGGGATGACCCAGGACTACACGGGCGTGCTCAGGACGGGCCCGTCGACCGATGACAACCCCCACAATGACATCCAGACGCTCAACGGCGACCGCCGGGCAGACGGCTCGGTGATTCCGAACCGCGGCGCATTCGATCTCTGGAGAATTCGGGACATCGAAGGCGCCGACGGTATCCCCAACACCGCCGACGATCCCTTTCGTTACACGATGTCCGACTACCTCGACTTCGTATTCACTTCCACCGCGCGCCGCGGAGCAGATGGCGGCATCCTGCAAAAGGCGGTTCTCGGGCCCTGGCTGCCGAAGAATTCGGTCGATGCCAACGCGGCGCTTCGGCACAAGGCCAATCCCTTTCGCGGCCGGCTGACGCCATCTCCGGGCGGGGGCGAATCCGGATACATCCGCTGGCACTCCGCGGATCCGATCGTGAACCCCGGATATGTAGGACCGACGGACGACGACAACCCGTTCTTCGGTAGCTACGACGAAGTCGATCCGTTTCCCGAAGAACTGATCGAATTTCTTCCGCCGGACCTCGTCGAGCCCGGGACTCAGACTCCCGGAACGTTTCTGCTCTCGAATGGCGCCGAAGTGGTTTTGACGGAACAGACCGCGGATCAATATCGGAACAAGGGGACCAACGCGTTCGGCGGCGATTACACCGGCGCGTCTCCCTGCTTGGTACCCGGTAGCAGCCAGGCCGCGATTCAAGAGGCCCGCGGAATCCAGCCGGGCTGCGTGCCTTTTACCAATGTGCGCGTTACCGGCGGAACGAGCGAGCTTCCGCTGCGGCCTGCGCCGGACGTGAGTCACCTCGTGAAGCATGTCGGCCGCAGTACCGCGCAGGGTCTCTACGTACCCAGCCAGGGCCTGATGCGGTTCTACGAGAACAGTGACTTCGACAGTCTGGACCTGAATTTCGACGAGTCGGAACTCTCATGGAATCGCGGAGCGAGTCAGCAGAGAACCAAGGAGTTGAAGGAGGCCTACGTCGAGACCAGTCTTTTCGATAACCGGCTCTGGATGCGTCTCGGGCTTCAGCAGATCGTCTGGGGCAAGACGGAGTTGTTCCGAACCACCGACCAGTTCAACCCGCAGGATCTCGGGCTGTCCACGCTCTCGAGCCTCGAAGAGTCACGCATCGCGACGACCTCAGCGCGGTTCATCTACTCGCTCTACGACGTGGGTGCGCTGGAGGATGTTCGGCTCGAGTTCGCGTTGAATTTCGGCGAGATGGAGCCCGCCGACCTCGGTACATGCGGGGAGCCCTATGCGGTTCCCGGAGCGTGTGATCTGTCTGCCGCGGCCTTCAACCACGGCATCATCGGAGCTGGGATCGCCGGCTCGGAGCGTCCTCCCAATCCGTGGGACGATCCGGACGGGCTCGAGTTCGGCGCTCGGATCGAGTGGCGCTGGGATCGATTCAGCTTCGCGTTGACCGACTTCTACGGCTACAACGACTTCGCAACGCTCGAACAGTTCATGACCTACGAGCGCAACACGGATGTCTTGACGGGTCGCCCGATCATCACGCGGTTCAATCCCGGAAATCCGAGGGGCAATTGTGCGAACGCGCTCGCATCCGACCCGAAAGACCAGAATTCCGTGACAGCCCTCGGGATCGGGACGGATCCGGATTGCCTCGGTTTCGGTACGCCGCTGACCAATCCGGGATCTGCGAATAATGCGTTGGAGTGGCACTCCGCCAATCAACAGGCCTACGCGTGGCTTTGTTCTTCGACCATCGGAATCACGCCGGAACTCGACGCCAGGGCGTGCGCGCTGAATCTATTCAATAGCTCGGAACGGCTGGGCGGATTCCCGGTCTCGCTTTCGGAGGTTTCGTCGTCACTCTTTGCGGGCGAGTACCGGTTCAACAGTTTCTTCGCGGTAACCACCCAGTTGATCGGAGA
>JAFDAW010000109.1 GCA_019313605.1 Deltaproteobacteria bacterium | reverse complement strand
CTACCGCTGGCGGCTGCCGCTGTTTGAGGTAGGTGAGCGCTCATCTAATTGGAGATTTACACCTCCCGCCGAACCTGTCCCATTCGTGTGGACTTCCCTCTGTAGTCCCTTCATTTTGCCTCGTAGGTAAATCGCGTCCATCGTCGAGGAGAGTCGCGATTGAGGGTGCACACAATATAAGGTGAGCCCTCACATAGAACGGTTCACTTGGGCGAAAGCTCAGATCCCACTCGAGTAATTGGGGTTCTGCCCTGAACTCGCTGACAGACAGTTCATCTGCGCAAATCGCGTTGAGAATCTACACGCGAGTTTCACCTGCGAACGCACCGAATCGGCTAATCTTCGTCGGTCCGACCAACAATTTCCCCCAAAAGATCGAATCGGAAAAGAAGAGCGATCCGGCCTATTTCGGGCTCGAGGTTCCTGCTCGAGAGCGATTTTCCGTTTAGTGGCGACGCTTTCGCACGTTGGGAGGCTTCACCCGCGCGGCTGGCTGACCGATATCTCGGACTCGATGCCTTGCACTTTTAGGGGGGACAGCCGATGAGCCGCTGCCTAAAGAGAGTCTCTGCCGTACTGATTACCGTTGCGCTGCTTTTGATTCAGGTGGGGCCCGCGGCCGCGACCCCTGCCCAGGATCTCGAAAATCGAGGCGAGACGAATCTCGTCGCCGACGCTTTGATCCTTCGCCCGTTGGGGCTGGTGGTGACCGTAGCCGCCGCGGCAGTCTGGGCCGTGGGAGTTGCGCCGCTGGTGGCGATCACCCGCCCGGCGGAACTGGGCCAGTCGATGGATTACCTCATCAAGAGGCCCGTCAAATACACGTTCGTGGACCCGCTCGGCTACCACTGAGCGCCGCCCGCGCTCGCCTGGGCACTGCGAGCGGACATCGCCAATTGAGCAGGCCTACGACGCGGCCTTCCGCGCCCTCGCGCCGCATCCGGTAGCCCCACACGCTCGTCTCGGACCCATTGCAATTACGCGGGGTTCCAGCCTAAGCTGCGAGCTGGTGGGGGGAGGCGGATGATCGAACCGAGCCCGCTTGGGCGGGGTGAACTGGAACTTCCGAGGCGTCGACTTTCCGATCGGCTGAGGGCGAGCGGAATCCGGGACGAACGGGTCCTGGCGGCTTTCGCGCACGTCCCGCGCCATCTTCTGATCCCCGAGCCCCTTCGCGGGCGAGCCTACAAAGATGCATCGTTGCCCATCGGAGATGGTCAGACGATTTCGGCGCCGAGCACGGTCGCCGCAATGACCCAGGCTCTCCAGTTGGTGGGAACCGAAACCGTATTGGAGGTGGGTACGGGTTCCGGTTACCAGGCGGCGATTCTCTCGCGGTTGGTGGCGCGGGTGGTGTCGATCGAGCGGATTCCCCGACTCGCGGCGCGAGCTCGCACAGCCCTCGACAACCTCGGAGTCAACAACGTGGTGGTCCACCTCGGCGACGGTACCGCCGGGCGCCCGTCCGAAGCACCCTTTGATGCGATCGTGGTCACCGCGGGGGGGCCGGAAGTACCGCAACCTCTGTTGGCGCAACTCGCGCCCGGCGGGTATCTGGTGGGACCTTTCGGCCCGCGCGACAGACAGAAGTTGATCCGGATGCGCTGCGATGGACGCGGAGAATTTAGCCGCGAGGAGCTCGGCCCGTGTCGATTCGTCGAATTACTAGGTACGCACGGATGGGCTGCCGCTTAGCAGCGGTTGGCGCCCGGGGTGCGGCGGTCGCGCTTTGGGTGGCGATTGCGATTGCACTGGGCTGTGCGTCGACACCCGACGACTCGGCTGGACTCACGCACATCTTGCAGCCAGGCGAAAATCTCTACCGACTCTCTCAGTTCTACGGCGTCTCCGTCAACGACATCGTTGAAGCCAACGATATCGACGACGTGACGGAGCTCAAAGTAGGTCAACGCATCTGGATCCCGGATGCGAATCGGGGTACCGCAGGGAAATCGCTCGCGGGGAGCGGCTCGGGTTCGGTGGCACGGCGCGCAGGAGATCTGAAGCTGATCTGGCCGGTGCGTGGCAAAATGAGTTCCCGATTCGGTCCGCGCAATGGGCGCGGTCACGACGGCATCGATATCCCCGCCAAATCCGGCACTCCGATCGTCGCCGCGGCAGCGGGCCGGGTGATCCACAGCGGGCGCGGACTCGGGGACTACGGCCGGGTCGTCATCGTGAAGCACGAAGGCTATTACTCGACCGTCTATGCCCACAACCGGCGCAATCGCGTCGAGAAGGGGGACTTCGTCGAGAAGGGGGAGGTGATCGGTGAAGTCGGTTCGAGCGGCAACGCGAGCGGGCCCCATGTGCACTTCGAAGTGCGACGCAATCGCGAACCGATAGACCCGTTGCTCTTCCTGCCATGACGATTTTCGACCGGATTCGCTTGGATTCCCTCAGAGAGGCCTACCGTTGAAGACGATATCCGCGACGGCCGCACTTCTCGTCGCACTCTGTGCATTAGGCCTGCTCGCGTGCAGCGAAAGCGACCGGACCCGATTGAAAGCGCGCCTCGGTAGTGACAAGGCACAATTTGCGATCGGGCAGCGGGCCGAGGCGGGGACGGACGGAACCCTCGATTATGAGTTGGCCGCCGAGTGGTATCGCAAAGCCTCAGCGTATCCCGACGCCCAGTTTGCATTGGCGCAGCTCATCGCGCGGGATCAGGTCGAGCCCACACGCGAGGGTGAACTCGAGTCGCTTCTGCTTGCCGCCGCCGAGGAAGACCACTCGCTCGCGCAAGTTGCGCTGGGTGAGCTTCTGCTTCAATCCGGGCCGGAGCGCGAAACCGAGGCACTCGGTTGGTTCGACCGGGCGGCAAGCGCGGGGAGCGCCGAAGCACAGTTTCATCTCGGTGCGCGATCGCTGCGGGGAAGTGGCGCCGATGCGGACCCCGCTGAAGCGCTTCGCTGGTTGGGTCTGGCCGCCGAGAAGGGCCACCCCGCTGCGCAGCGCCTGCTCGGCGACGTCTACGCAGAGGGTCGCGGAGTAACCGCTGACCCCGTGCAATCGACCCAATGGTATCGCGCGGCTGCCGACCAGGGCGATGTCAGCGCCCAGGTGGCGTTGGGGCGGCGGTACGCCGAGGGGGCCGGCGTCGATCGGGATCCCGTCGAGGCGGCGGTCTGGTATCTCCTCGCCGCGGAACAAGGTGACGCCGAAGCGCAATCAGAACTCGGTTTCGCGTACTGGATGGGTAGCGGTGTTCCGCAGAGCTACCCGAACGCGGGGGAATGGTTGCGGGCGGCGGCCGATCAGGGGCACGCAGTCGCACAGAACCGGCTCGGCGTGCTCTACTCGAATAATTTGCTGGCCTCGGACGAGAACAGTCAACTTCCCGAATGGGCCCAACAGGCGCTGTTACGGGGGATGAAGGTTCCCGATGCGCTGCTTGGGAAGTCGGTTACCGAACAGAACGCCGAGTCGCGCAAAGCGAATTACGTCGAGGCGTTGAAGTGGTTTCGCGCGTCGGCCGAGCAGGGCTTCGCAGCTGCTCAACTCAACCTTGCGATGGCTTACGAGCGCGGAAGAGGCGTCGATCGCGACCCGCTAGCGGCGCTGGACTGGTGCACGAAAGCCGCCGAGCAAGGCCTGGATCGCGCGCAAATGCACCTCGGAGAAATCTACGAGCGCGGCGACGATGGCATTCCGAAAGATTTGAACAAAGCCCGCACATGGTATCGACGGGCCGCGGAGGAGGGCTCACCCACGGCCCAGGTTGCGTTGGCGTTGCGCTACCTGAACGGAAGCGGAGTTGCGGTCGATGCTGCGGAAGCCGCCCGGTGGCTCGAGAAAGCCGCCGAGCAGGGAGATGTCGAGGCCCAGATCAGTCTGGCCGTGCTCTATCAAGAGGGCCGACGTGTCGCGAAAGACCCCGCCGAGGCCGCGCGGTGGTACACGCGCGCCGCAGAATCGGGCGATCCGGTGGCCGCCAACCGATTGGGTCGGGTCTACCTCGAGGGATCGGGCGTTGCCACCGATCATGCGAAGGCCGTCGAGTGGTATCGCCGCGCCGCCGAGCAGGATTATGTGCCAGCGCAGCTCAATCTGGGCGGGCTCTATACGGAGGGGCGCGTCATCGAGAAGGACCACGTTCAGGCGATGAAGTGGTTTCGAAAAGCCGCCGAGCAGGGCAACGACCTCGGTCAGATCAATCTTGGGATTGGATACTTCAAGGGACAGGGCGTCCCTCGCGATCTGGTCGCGGCCCATATGTGGTTCACAGTGAGCAATGCGAACGGCGCGGACCAGTGGCGAAAGAACACCGAGGCCAAGCTCTCGCGCTACGAACTCGAAAAGTCTCAGAAACTCGTAAAAGAATGGCGCGAGGCGCGTGAATCCCCATCGAGCTAACACGGGGTGGATGCGTTACGGCATTATGCAAATTAGGTCGACGACGACGCTAAAGGCACTCCTCCATTGTGGACGCGGGCGAGGTTCCCGCCGATCCGATCGCGCGGATTGCGACGGGTTCCCGCATTCCCTCCGCCACTTCGAGGCAGGCTACTCGGCGCAATGCTCATGTCGAAAAAAGCCTTGTCTTTCAGTAGCCTTCCGCCTTCGCGCCCCCGTAGCTCAGAGGATAGAGCGTCGGTTTCCTAAACCGCAGGCCGGAGGTTCGAGTCCTCCCGGGGGCGCCAGAGAAAGGGTTTCGGATCAACCGCTTAGGTTCGCTGGTGCCCGTCGCGCAGCTACGTCCAAGAACATTCTGTAGTTGAGGCGTTGCAATTGCAACGCCCCGGAATTGAATCATAATTTCGGTTGGGCGTCGATCCTCGATCGGCGCCATTTGTTACGCCGATACACCATCGCATGCATAGTTTTCTCCCTCGACGAAGCTACGACTACCGGATCCGCGAGGCGATCTGTGAGTCGGGCGATCCTGATCTTTTCCCCGCGTACTGTGCCAAAACTCAGGTTAATCGAAACGCATGCAATTCCGGGAACTTGATCGCTCGCACAGGAAACTCTCTCAGCCGACCTCTTTTACTAAGACTGACGTATGCTGGATCTGATGAGCAGTTTTCAGCTTCATTTCTTGTTGATGATCTTCGCCGGGTGGGTGAATCGCCGTCAGCAGGGCGTCATCGAGTATCTGCAGGAGGAGAATCGGGTGCTCCGCGAGCAGCTGGGTGGAAAGCGCCTGCTTTTCACAGATCGCCAGCGCCGCCGTCTCGCCGCGAAGGCCAAAGTAGTCGGCCGAAATGGGCTCTTCGAGATCAGCACCCTGGTGACGCCAGACACCTTGCTTCGATGGTACCGGAGGCTTATCGCGAAGAAGTATGATGGCAGCAAGAGCCGCAGTGTCGGTCGTCCCAAGACTGCTACCCCAATCGGGGAGCTGATCTTGCGGATGGCCAGCGAAAATCCGACCTGGGGATACACTCGAATTCGAGGAGCACTCTACAACCTGGGGCACGAGGTTGGCCGAAACACCATCAAGCGAATCCTCATTGAAAACGGTATCGACCCTGCGCCTCTCCGCAGTAAAGGGATGTCTTGGGAGACGTTCCTCAAGGCTCATTGGGGCGTCATCGTCGCAACCGATTTCTTTAGCGTCGAAGTGCTCACTCGATTCGGCCTGATCCGATACTTCGTGCTCTTCGTCATCGATCTTCAGACTCGTAGAGTCGAAATCGCTGGAATCGTTCAACAGCCCAATGGGCAATGGATGCAGCAGGTTGCGCGCAATCTCACCGATTGCGGTGAGGGGTTCTTGACCGGCGTCCACTATCTCATCCACGATCGCGATCCATTGTACACAGAAGCATTCAGGGCTCTTCTCAAGCGAAGCGGCGTGAAGACAGTGAAGCTTCCCGCGCGAAGCCCCAATTTGAACGCGTATGCGGAGAGATTCGTTCGCTCCGTCAAATCTGAGTGCCTAGCGAAGATCATCCCCTTGGGCGAGCGTCACCTTCGCAAGGCCGTGAAGGAATACACGGAGCACTACCATCAGGAGCGCAATCACCAGGGGCTTGACAACGAGTTGATCGAGAAGGTGACCGCCGGACCCAAGATGGACGGCACCGTTGCCTGCCGAGAAAGGCTTGGTGGTATTCTGAACTACTACTACCGAAGGGCCGCGTGATGGTGGGCCGAGTTTCGGCACAGAACGGGATTTTCGAGTTGCAATAACAATCAGGCAAGCTCGCATTTCACATTGAATTTACACGACCCCATGTACATTGGCGTCAAAGCCAAACTGTCTATCGTGCTAAAGAAATGTATTCCAATCCAGCTTTATATTTACAAAAGAATTAGCGCTATGAATTAATTAGGTGTTTGGGGAAGTCTTCAATCTTTTCGCAACCGACTTGTTCCATCACCTGTTGAATTTGGCGCTTGAGAATCTGCATAACTTGATCACCGCCTTTTTCTCCCATTGCGCAAACACCATACATAGGGGCGCGACCAAGGAAAGTAAACTTGGCGCCGGAAGCAAGGGAAGAGCTAATATCAACCCCAGAGCGTATTCCGCCGTCCATCATCAGCGTGACTTTGTCACTGTATTTCTTTGCAAGCTCGGTCAGGGGCTTGATAGTGGATTCACCTGAGTCCAACTGGCGGCCACCGTGATTCGAAACGATCAGGCCGTCCACGCCTAGCTTTATGGCTCTTTCAGCGTCCTCTGGGTTGACTATACCTTTTATCACAAGGTTACTTTTCCACTGTTCGCGAATCGCTTTAATCTTATCTTCGGTTAAGCGACCAGAAAACGTCTCGTTCATAAATAGCCCGAGATGTTTCATATTGAGGCCCTGGGGAATGTAAGGCTTCATGGTTTTATATTCGGGGGCTCGCGCAAGCAGCTGTTCCAACGCCCACCTGGGGTGTGTGGCTATTTGCAAAATATTGCGAGCAGTCATTTGAGGCGGAATAGAAAGGCCATTGCGAATTTCTTTCGGGCGGTAGGCAAATGTTGGCGTGTCAGCCAACAGAACCAGTGTTTTACAAGCCGCTTGATCTGCTCGTTCAATCAGCTTGTCCCGCAGTTCATTGTCGGCGGGATGATAGAGCTGAAACCAAAAATCACCTTCAGTAATTTCAGAAACGGTCTCAATACTTGCCGTTGTTACGGTACTGAGACAAAAGGGAATATTGTGTTGTTTTGCAGCTTTCGCAAGAATTTCGCAGGATTTCGGCCACATAAGTCCCTGTAGTCCAACAGGCGCTATGCCGAAGGGGGCATCGTAGGTTTTGCCAAACAATGTTGTTTCTTGCGAAGCGCCCTTGAAGTCTCTTAGGTAGTGAGGCCGGAGTTGAATTTCGCGTATCTCCTCTGTATTTCGGGTCAGATTAACGTCAGAAAAACAACCGCCAGCAAGATAGTCGTAGGCGAAACCGGGCATGCGTTGCTTTGCCCGTTCGGCCAGCATTTCGATAGATGGGTAACGTGAATTCATTTTGATTATCTCTTATTGGGTCAGCATGCAGCCGACGGTTTTTACTGTGCGCCCCCAGCCAAAAAATGCTTGGGATAGTACTCCACGATGATCGTGACCCCTTAGGCGATCGAGAAGAGACCGATCTTCATGACTCAAGCTCCGCTAGCTAGCGTGTTACCCCAACCGATTATCACGATACTCAGAATCAACACGATCAACCCGGCCGCGTTCCAGGCATGGGCAGCCCGACTGGCACCACTCCACTCCCGCAACGCCAGCCCCCAGAGCGTACTGAACACGATGATGAAGGCCATATGCAGGGTCCAGCTCGAGAATTCGTATTTTCCGAGCTGCGTCGTTCCCATGCCGCAAGAGAAGAACTGCAGGTACCAGGTGACGCCGGCGATTGCACAGAGAGCATAGTTCAGCGAGAGACGTGATCGCTCAATCGATGAAGCCGACTCCTGGTGGGTTGACCTTTTCCCCAGTAACTCATCCACGGTTCCATTCTTGATCATCAGCGACACGCACCAAGCGAAGTTCGTAAGGAAACCACCCAAGAGGATCAGAATCAGAACCGGAAGGTTCTGCCAAAGCGGAGGCGCTCCATTGTCGACCGCCAACTCGGCGATCGGCTTGCCAGCGGCGAAAGCGACGGCTATGGAGGCGCTCATGATCCCCGCGACGATGACCACAATCAGGCCCTTTGTGAAGTTGAACTCGGCGATCGCTTCCTGTTTCTGCTCATGGGTTAGCTCAGCTTCTTTGCGTCGCCCCGCCATTCCGCCAAGAACGATACCCACGACACAAACGAATACGCCTGTCATCAAGACCTGGCCGGACGCGCTCGGGGGGTTCCTGCCGAAACCTGTGCTGAGTCCAAGCCTTCTGCGGATCAGTGCAATTAGTCGGGCTTCCTTGGACGTGATCCGTCCGGTATTCTTTCAGGAACGTTCACCCCATTTCGTGAGCTTATGAAAAGCGCTGCCACCACTCCCCGCACCAAAGCCAACCCTCCTGTGAACCGTCTTGTGGGTGACATGCCCCGGGTGGGAATTCGACCCACGATTGATGGCCGGCTTGGCGGAGTGCGTGAATCGCTCGAGAAAACGACCATGCGAATGGCGCGCGATGTCGCCCGGCTCATCGAGTCGAAGCTGCGCCATTCCAACGGGCTGCCGGTGGAATGCGTGATTGCGGATGGCTGTATCGGAGGCGTGGCGGAATCCGCCATGGCGGCTGAGAAGTTTCGCCGGGAAGGAGTGGGTGTTTCGCTGACGGTCA
>JAFDAW010000361.1 GCA_019313605.1 Deltaproteobacteria bacterium | reverse complement strand
CACGCGTGTCTCGGCCCGCGAGAGTCGGCAGCCGTCGATGATCGAGGCGTGGCTGAGCGCGTCCGATACGACGACGTCACCGCTCCCGACGAGTGCCGCGATTACGCCGACGTTTGCCATGTAGCCGGTGCTGAACGTGAGCGAGGCTTCGGTCCCGAAGAACTTCGCGAGATCCTCTTCCAGCGCTTCGTGAATCGTCAGGTTGCCGTTGATCAGTCGTGAGCCGCCGGCTGCACAGCCGTAGCTGTGCGCGGCGCGTTCGGCGGCCTCGACGACCTCGGGGTGGTGGGCGAGGTCGAGGTAATTGCTGCCGGCGAACAGCAACACCTCCCGGCCGTCGACTTGCATGCGCGGCGCTTGCGGGCCGTCGATTACGCGCATGCGGCGGTAGGTTCCGCGCGCGCGCAACGCCTCGAGGGTTTCGGATGCGATGTCCTCGATGTGCACCGATCAGGCGTTCCGGACCACGTCGGGCTTCAGGATCGATTCGCTGCCTTCGAGCCGAAACGACGACGCGGACTCCGGCGATTCGGCGTGGTAGAGGGCGTTGCCTTCGACTTCGAAGCCCGCATCGCGGATCAACCGGTAAGTGTCAGAGACCGCGTCGCCGCGTGTGGTCAGGTAACCCTCGACGAAGAGCGAGTTCGCGGGCCACAACGCGAGCGCACCGAGCGACCGCAGGTGGCCCTCGCGCCCGCCCGCAGCGCGAATCTCGGCACGCGGGTTGATGAGGCGCATCACCGCGAGCGCGCGCAGACAGCGCTCCGGCGCGAGGGTTCCATCGGACGTCACCCGGTTGCCGTCGATCGGCACCAGGAAGTTCACCGGGATCGATGGCACGGCGAGTTCGCGCAGGCGGAAGCCGACGTCTACCAGGTCGTGCGACGCCTCCCCCATCCCCATGATGATCCCGCTACAGGTCTCGAGGCCATGGCGTGCCGCGGTCTCGATCGTCGCGAGGCGATCGGCGTAGCTGTGTGTGGAACAGATTTTCTCGTAGTGGCTTTCGCTGGTGTTCAGGTTGTGGTTCAGGCGGTCGAGCCCGGCTTCGGCGAGGATTTCCGCGTGCTCGTCCCCGATCAATCCGGCGGTCAGGCAGACCTCGATCGGGTAGCGATCCTTCACCTGTCGGATGACGTTCGCGAGCTTGCGCGTGCGTTCGATGGTCGGGCCGCGTCCCGATAACGCCAGGCAGTAGCGGCTCGCCCCCGCACGCGCGGCTTGCTCGGCCTCCTTCAGGATCTCCTCGTCGCTCTTGATCGGGTACTTGCGAATCCCCGATTCCGAGCCCTTGGCCTGCGAGCAATAGCCGCAGTCCTCGGGGCAGAGCCCGTTCTGGACGTTGTTCAGCACCTGCACCATGACTTTGCGGCCGAAGTACTTCTTGCGCGGTTCGAAGGCGGCCTGGAGCAGTGGGAGCAACTCGACATCGTCGCCGTCGAGCAGCCACAGAGCTTCGTCCGCGGACGGGGCTTCGTCTGCGAGGGCCTGCTCGGCCAGCCGGGCGTAGGTCTCCAGCACGGGGTTCCTCCTGGTTCGTTCGTGTGCGGTGTCAGGTCGGGAGCCGGACAGCCTAGGGGGGGGCACTTCTAGCTGTCAACCGTGCGAGAAATTCCGGTTTACAGCAGTTTCCCGGTTACAATGGCCCGAATGGCGCGCAGTCGGTCCATCTACGCGTGCAGCAAGTGCGGCGCCCAGCAGGCCCAGTGGCACGGGCGTTGCCCCGAGTGCGGCGCCTGGTCGACCCTCGCGGAAGAGGTCGTCGGCGGAAATGCGAACACGGGCGCAAATTTGCTGCAAGTCGAGAAGCGAACCGGTGCGGCCAAAGTCCGCCCCCTTCGTGATATCACCACCGACGCAACTCCCCGGATCCCCACCGGAATTCCGGAGCTCGACCGAGTTCTCGGAGGTGGCCTGGTGCCCGCCTCGGTGGTGTTGATCGGGGGTGAGCCCGGGGTCGGAAAGTCGACGCTGGCGTTGCAGCTCGCCGTGGGGCTCGAGCACCAGGGCCCCTTTCTCTACGTCACCGGCGAGGAGAGCCCCGAGCAGGTGCGCCTGCGCGCGCAGCGATTGCCACGGATACCTGAAGCGATGCTGGTGTTAGCGGAGACTCGCGTCGAGGAGATCGCGGGACCGTGGCGCGAGCGGGACCCGAAAGTCGTGCTCGTCGACTCGATCCAGACCGTCCATACCGATCGGGCCGAGTCGGCGCCCGGCTCGGTCACGCAGGTGCGCGAGTGCGCTGCGCTGTTGGCCGCGACCGCGAAGTCGCACGGCGCCGCGCTGATCTTGATCGGCCACGTGACGAAGGACGGAAATCTCGCGGGTCCGCGCTTGCTCGAGCATCTCGTCGATGTCGTGCTGAACTTCGAGGGAGATCGCGGCCAGGCGTTCCGGCTGCTGCGCGCTTCGAAGAACCGCTTTGGTTCCAC
>JAFDAW010000360.1 GCA_019313605.1 Deltaproteobacteria bacterium | reverse complement strand
AGAGTCGCAACGCGGGTTCGGACAGTACGCGGGCGGCGAGAAAAGGCGCGGCGGCGACATCCCCTCCCACTACGCAGGGTTCGTGCCAGGCCCATTTTTCGGTCCACGTCTCAATGAGAGAGGATGATTTCGGGGTCCGGATCTCGCCCCGCAATAGGCAATCCCCGGTCCCACTCGGGTTCGGGACCGAGTTCCTCCGCCAGCCAATCGATCATCGCGCGAACCTTCGGGGGAACGTGTCGGCTCGCCGGGTAGACGGCGAGGAGATTCGTTTCATGCCGGGTGTGTTGCGTGAGTAGGGGAGTGAGGCGGCCCGCGCGAACGTCGTCCGCCAGCAGGAAGCTCGGAAGGTAGACGATTCCAAGGTTCACGAGGGCGGCCTGGCGAAGTGCGTCTCCATTGTTGACGTTCAACGGCGAAGCCGTCTTGATCCGCTCGCCGGTCGAAAACAGCCAGGTTGCCGTTCGGCCCGTATAGCCGAGACAGACGTGTTCGCTCAGGTCTTCTGGTATGCGCGGGGTGCCGTGGCGCTCGAGGTATTCCGGAGAGGCGCACATCAGCAGTCGAATCGGGCACAGCTTCCGCCGCACGTAGCTCAGCTCCCGGGGCCGGCCGATGCGAACCGATAGGTCCACCCTCTCGTAGACGAGGTCGACGATTCGATCGGTGGCGTCGATGTCCACCTGGATGTTGGGGTAGCGCTCGAGGAAGCGGGGTAGCCTCGGGGCGAGCTGCAGATGCCCGAACGACATCGGCACCGCCAATCGGATCGCGCCGCGCGGCGCCTCCTGCAGCTGGCTCACCGAAGACTCTGCATCCTTGGCCGCTTCCACGACGCGCTGGCAGCGCTCGTGGAACACCTCACCGACTTCGGTGAGGCTCATCCGCCGGGTCGACCGCCTGAGCAACTGAGCGCCGAACCGCTGCTCGAGTGCCGAGATTTCGCGGCTGACCGAGGCCTTGGAGAGGCCCAGTTTGCGGGCGGCTGCGCTGAAGCTCCCCTCCTCGACGACCCGCGCGAAGACGAGCATTCCAGAGACATTGGGCAGGCGATCATTGTTCCGCATATGAAACAACTATTACTAAATTCGCCTATTGTCTTGCAAGGGGTTCGATCCGATAATTCTTTCAAGCAGAGAGAACGAGAGGGTCCGCCATGCGCCAAATCAACCGTCCACAGCTCGCCAGTCGCATTTCCCCGCGGGGGTCGCAGCGATCGGGCCGCGTCTCGCCTCCCGTCAGTCTGGCAACGCGCTCCGAATCCGGGGCGCGGGTCCGAATCTGGGCGCGCACGAGAATTGGGCTGCTCGCGCTGCTGATCGCGTGCACAGGTCTTCCGCTGACTGCGGGGGCTACAGACAGCGCACGTGTGGGTCTCCGGGCCCAGGGGCCCGGCGCCGTATTCGACACCGTGGAAGCGGCGGCCATCGATGCGCTCAGCTACGCGCACCTCGAGGAGACCCTGACAGAGCGGCGGAGCCTGCGGGTTGGCGTGATCCAACGCGTGGAAAATGGTTACTCGTATACAGCTGCGAAGCGATCCTCCACCTCGTCACCGCTCACAGCTTGCAGCGTTCGCTATCGGCTGCGCTCGAACGATGTTGCGCGGTACATCATCCCCCCGCACAGCGGGAAGGCGCGCATCGATCGATATAACGAAGAACCGACTCGCAAAGAAAAGCAGATCGTAGATGAACTCGATCCCGCTCATCGCCCTCTCTTTCAGTTGACGCCTTCGCACAACATCGTGAGCTACCGCTACGGCGGTCATACGAGTGTCCTCCTCAACCTGAGCGACCTCGCGGCATTGAATAACGGGGCGCGGCTCAACGATGTGGATAGTGGACCTCCCACATTGGATACGCCCAGCCCGATTTGATCGACTCGATCCGCTGAACCGAATGCTCCGGCGGCGGAGCAGGCGACTCCACGCCCGCTAGACTTTTCCCGGATCAGAGCGGGAGGGCGGCGCGTAGCGATGGAGTCCAGCAGCGACTACGCGGCGTTTCGATCCGCATTTCGCATCGAGGACCTGGCCGCTCAATTATCGGGCGATCTCCAAACCGGCATCAATGCTTGTTACGAGTGCTGCGACCGCCACACGGCCTCAGGCAAGGTTGCGCTCTACTGGGAGGGCAAGGACGGCCAGAGCGCAAGCTACACATTTTCGGATCTGCAGGAACTCTCCGCGCGTTTCGCAAACTTCCTTCGCGCGCGCGGCATCGGGCCCGGCGACCGTGTGGCGGGATTGCTGCCGCGCACGCCCGAGCTCTTGGTGGTCGCTCTCGGAACCTGGCGCGCGGGCGCCGTCTATCAGGCGCTGTTCACGGCGTTTGGCCCGAAGGCGATCGAATACCGCCTCGAGCGCAGCCAGGCTCGCCTGATCGTGACCGATCTCGAAAATCGACCAAAACTCGATGGTGTCAGCGAGTTACCCGAC